>CAYPYQ010000232.1:0-14231 GCA_964414735.1 uncultured Hydromonas sp. | reverse complement strand
CAACGCCATTTTCAGTGCGGTATCGACCGCTTCGGAGCCCGAGTTGGTGAAAAACACCTTGTCCATGCCATCCGGCGTGATTTGCGCCAATTTAGTCGCCGCTTCAAATACCTTCGGATGCCCCATTTGAAACATCGGCGCGTAATCCAGCTCCTGCGCCGTTTCACAAATCGCCTGCAAAATCGGCGCACGGCCATGACCGGCATTCACACACCACAACCCTGCCGTACCATCCAAAATCGCGCGACCATCGTCCGAAGTGTAGTGCATGTCTTTGGCTGACACCAGCACGCGCGGTGCGGCTTTATACTGTTTATTTGCGGTGAACGGCATCCACAGATGCTCGGTATTCAAACTCATAACGACCCCTTGTTATAAAAATAATCACAGTCGTTGCATCATACCAAACAATTGGTTTAACAATAGATACACTTTTTTAATCAAACGCACACCATTTATGCGTATACGCGAAAAAGCGTGAATACCACCATGCCCGCCAGAAGCGCCCAGATAAAGCTATGACGCCACATAAACACCAGAACCGCCGCAACTGCTGCGAGCAGCTCCGAGTTATGCCACGTGAAATCCACTCGCCCCTGATGCATCAAAATATCCGGCGCGATCACCGCAGCAATCGCCACGGTCGGCGCATAGCGCAGCGTGCGTTTCACCCCGTTGGAAAACTCAAATCGGCTCGGCGTAAGCAGAAAAAAACTGCGCGTAAGCACCGTTACCGCACATAGGCCAATCACCGCAGCCCATAGCCATAAATGCTGCCCCCAATTCATTAAGTATCCTCCAAAACTTCATGCTCATGAATGCGTTTGGGCCAATTTTTCGGCCACAATTTTGGCCCGATGGTTTCGGCCAACACCGCAGCAACGACACCTACGACGATGGCGCAAAACACCCATAATTTGTTCGGCAAATCATGCAGAAACACCGCGGTTAACGCAGCCACCACGCAGCCGGTGAGCGCCGGCCAGTTATCCACCATTTTCACAATGAGAATTAACAAGGTCAGCGCAGCCACCAGCGACAAACCCCAATCATTCGGGATCATGCTCGCCAGCGCAATACCGAGCACAACACCCGCTTGCCACGCGACCCAGTTCGCCAAGCTCAAACCGATAAACACACCCTTTTGGTGCAAATCCGCACCGAGCACTGAATCAGCAGGGGTGTGATTAAACCGATTGAGAAATACCATCAACGGCACATCACCCGTCAAAAAACCATATAACAGACGAAAACGCAACGGTAACGAACGAAAGAACGGCTTGGTCGTGCCACTGAACACCACAAAGCGCAAATTCACCACAAATGCCGTCAGCCAGATCAACGGCAAATGCGCACCCAGCGCCAACATGGATAACACCGCCAACTGCGCCGAACCCGCATACACCAAAACGTTAATCAATAGCACATAAAACGGTGACAACCCGGCCGCCGCCATCGCCACAGCAGTCACCACCGCCCAAACAATCATCGCCGGAATGGTGGGAAACAGCAATCGAAAACCCTCACGCACCGCAGCCGTCGCCTCGGCACGCCGGCGTTCGTCCTCATCATATAAACCAAACAAGCGTAACAACGCATCCATAATCAAACCCCAAACGCTCACCCATATTATTTGTCCAAATGATTATATAGGAGCTTTTTGCCATACAAACCCTACGCCAAAATTAAACCGTATCGCACGAGCGGACGATACAGAGCAAACGAAAATCCGTGTAGCCACAACCTAAATCCAAAAATGTAAAGAAATGTAAAGATAAAGCAGCACGTCAACGAAATAAAGATACAGAACTTAAAAGATACGTTCACCGAACAACACCAACCTTTTACAATGGAGGAAAACCTGATGAAAGTGTCAAAAATCACGTTTGCGGCATTGTCTGCATTAACCCTAATCAGCGTATCCGCTCAAGCCCAAAGCACATCAGATAGCATGCGCTGGCCTATGAACGGCACATCCAATACCATGCCTAACGATATGCCGAATGGTACGCCAAATAGCGCGCCCAATAGCACCGGCGCATCAACCGATCCGTCGTTCGACTGGAAAAAAGCTCCTCAACCAGATGGCTCGTCAACAGCGGGGCAACCATCAGGCAAACGCGGCCAACCATCCGATAACACACGCTTTCCACAAAAAGGCCAACCCAACGGTCAATCGCCTCAAGCGGGAGCACCCGGCAATCCATCCAGTAACGCACCATTTCCATCATCCAATCCAGGTTTCGACTCATCTGGCAACGCGCCTCAAGCACCCGGCATGAACGACGGCGGCTCTAATAATAGCTATGGCCGTGAAGGCAATGCTCCGAACGGATTTCCAGGAATGAGTCCCGATAATACCCAACCCAATGTTCAAGAGAACGGACGTCCACCATTTCTGGACGACCTACCACCACAATAAACACCCTGCAAGACCCACACAAAAAATAGGAGTACCTTTATGAAATTATCCAAACGCACCATGAGTTTATTGGTCGTTTTGTCATTCGGGTCTATGGCCGCACATGCGCAAAATGATGGTTTTGGTAATAACCCAAATTGGCCGATCAATCAAGGTTCGGATCACCAAGCAACGCCACAAGCAGATCGCAATATGCAACCAAATGGATCAGACAGTCAATGGCAAGCGCAGCATAGCAATCGCCCGAGATATCAGCCAATGGGTCACGGGGATCGAGACCAACGATATGGTTATGAAAAACCCAAAAATCCGTATAATAACGGTGTGAACAGCCCCAATCACAAGTTCTATCGCGGTGATCGGCTACCCGTTCAGTATCGCGGTACTCGCGGTGGACGATATGAGGTGGACGATTGGCACGATCACCCACGTTTGTATGCGCCGCCTCCAGGCATGCGCTGGGCATATATTGACGGCCGCTACATCCTCGCGACCATTGCTACTGGCATTATTTACAACATCATTTATGGTAACTAATTCCACGTTATAAAAACAAAAGCCGTTGTGACCCAACGGCTTTAACGTTTTTTTTAATACACCAGCCGCATTATTCCCAGCATTCTTTGAGTGCTCCTTTTGCGGTACGCCGATCCGTCTGATCAATCGTTAAATCACCGCAATCCGTATCGCCACCTTGTTCCGCGACGGCCTTAAGCAGATAAGTTGCCTCACTGATAACAAATTCAAAGGTATAACCTTTCACGGTCGGTACGGCTAATGTGTCACCTCCATTGTATTTGCCCGATTGCAAGCGAATGCGTTCCAACGCCTGCTGCGCCACATACAACTCAGCCACTGCTGCGCGGCGATTCGACTGCTGAATATTCCGACTGTAACGACTCACGGCCAGCGAAGCCAAAATCCCGATCAGCGCAATCACCAGCAGTAATTCGAGCAAAGTAAAGCCCGCTTGCATATCATCAAGTCGCCTGTTTTTTCGGGAAAAATTCCTCATCCAGCTATTCCTTTTGTCTCAAATTTGACCAACATTTACATCGGTCGACGCGCAGTGACAATCTCACCTGCTCCGTATTCAACAGCCACTGTAGCTCGATTCGCCACACTTACACTGCCGCCCTTATGACACGTTTGTCCCGTCACGCATTTGGGGTAACGCCATTCACTGACTTCCAAATCCACATCGTTACCCGACTGCGCGCGTGAAGTCACCCGCACCCGAGGGATCCATGCGGTATTCTCTCCAGCGGGAGGCAAACCATACCATTCAAAAATACAGTCGCTGGCATCCCAGTTGGTATCGGTGACACTTCGCCACGCATTCTGTCCATCCAATCCCGTCAGTGTTGCTGTATTGCTTCCTTCCAAACCCGCACGCAACTTTGCCACACAACCATCATGCGCCAGCACGGATGCGGCAGAGCGATCCAGTACCGCCAAGCGATCCGCCGTTTGCCGTACGGCCCAGCGCTGTGATTGAATCAACACCGCCGAAGCCGCAGTCAAAACGAGCAATAAAATCAGTACGGTGAACAAAGCCACACCGCTTTGCCGTTGGTTTGAATAATAACGGGATTGCGGCATCATTTAACCGCTCCTTGATTTGCGAAATCCAATGCCGTTGTTTGGGTAGGACGCACCAATAAATCCACTTCAGTGGTGCGATAATTTTTTGCATCCAAGTTCGTGCCGGTGACACAATCTTTGGGCTGGTGCGTTCCTGCGACCTGCTCATTACGCCCCAAAGTTGTGGTCAAACAAAGATGCAGCAATTGTGGGGCGGAAGTATCTTTTGACAAAGACCAAGCGTGGCTGTAAACATTGTCCAGCAAAGCATATGTGTACTCGCCGTCTCCTCCACTTCCGCCACAGGATAGCTCCCCCGAAGTACGTACTTGATAAGTATTTTCAACCAGTGCCCAATGATTCTGTTTTTTGACCTTATGACCAACGCAATCATAAATACTACCTGTGTCATATTGCCAATAACGAATAATCAGCTCATCCCCCTGACATTCATTAATCCCACACGGTTTAATTTCAATCGGTACGACGCTTGGCATATCCAACTGTGTCGCCACCGGCGTATATCCGGCGCGCGCCACATCGCGTTGGATATTATTCAGCACAATAAACGTTTGAGTGGTTTGATCCTGCTGATTGGATAAATGATCCTGATCCGAGGTCACGCCCGCGACATAGCGCTGCACCGCCACCACGATCACCAGCGTCAAAGCCAAGGCGATCAAAAGCTCAATCAAGGTAAAGCCGGCTTGCCCTGATGTCCGAGTCGTTCGGGATAGGGGGGTGGATAAATATGGGTATTGCATCATTTACCCTTTCCCACAACAACTTGAATGCAGCTATACCCCGCATTCGCCAAACAACCACGCTGTACCGTGGTTTTGCTGTCCCATGCTTGCCATTTCACACCCACGGCATTACTGGTATTTGTGATTTCAGCGGAGGTCAAACCAGCGGAACTCGCCTGACTCTTCAATATCGAGAGATCCTCTGAACTCAATCCTTGATGGCGCATAAAGCGCTGCTGTGCATTAGACACAATCCAATATGCACGTTGCAATTCATCATGCCCTGCGGTATTACGCAGATTTTGAGTGTGCAAGCGCATGACCCCCGCAACCGCCACAGCGAGTATCAGCGCTGCAATCAAGACTTCAAACAAAGTAAAGCCCTGCTGCTTTTGCACTGTCCCGTTATTCGCAGAAAAAGATTGCAAAGAAGATGAATGCATGGGAGAACTCATATTTTATTTTGGCGCACTCAGGGTATAGACAGGCGGACTCGACGCTCCCACTGCGGCTCTATTCACCGATTTATCATTGATTAACTGAATTCGCCCGTCCGAAGCGACAATCACCGATTTGACCGCTCGACCTCTTTCCACCACCACCGTGTCCGCATAGCCATTGGCACCGCCACGTTCATTGAACACAATCGTATCATTCGTACCCGCGTCAATGGTTACTCCTTCCGGAACATGTTGGCTGCGCGCTAAAACCGCTTGATCTGTTTTTACCACCCACGCCATCCAATTGGACGATGAGGCGATACACTGAGGACTCACCGCATCCAATTGATCTTCCGCCACCGGACAGAGTATCACTCGGATTTGATGCGTTTGCGCATAGCTTCGTGCCAGCTCCATATGATCGCGCAACTGCAGCGCCGTGCGATCCACCGCTCGCTGCGCCATGACCCGCTGATAATTGGGTACGGCCATGGACACCAAAATCGCCACCACCGCCAGCACCAGCAACAATTCCAGCAGAGTGAATCCGCTGGAAGAATGTGACCTGGTACGAGGGGAAGCTACAGTAATATTCAAAATTCGGATCATTCAAAGCAATAGCACCTTACCAGTGCAAATAAAAATCGCTCGCATCATATCAGAGATACCCCCCCTTGATAATCCTTTGAGACCAGTTATTTCAATACTTTACATAGCATGAATCCCGAAATAACACCGCCCTTTCAGGACAAAATAGCACCATTTCCAGCATAGTCCACCAGAAACTATAAAAATCCCCTCGATTTTCGTTTTTTTATGTGCATAATTCACGTTATTGCTGAGGATCATGAGAGCTCGGTTTTGTCGTTTTATTGTCATCAACACAATCGACATACCGCTGCACCAACCATTATAGAAAGGATAGACCATGAACAACGCTGACTTACTCGCTCGCAAAAATGCCGCCACCCCACGTGGTGTGGGTGTAATGTGTGAATTTTACGCCGAGCGTGCCGAAAACGCCGAAATCTGGGATGTAGAGGGCAAACGCTACATCGACTTTGGCGGTGGCATTGCCGTGGTCAACACCGGCCATCGCCATCCGAAGCAAATCGCCGCGATCGCCGAGCAGCTCAATCATTTCACCCATACCTGCTATCAAGTCGTGCCTTATGAATCCTATGTACGACTGGCCGAGCGCGTGAACGCCGCTGCACCGATCAAGTCCGCGACCAAAGCAACATTTTTCACCACCGGTGCAGAAGCCGTTGAAAACTCAATCAAAATCGCCCGCGCCTACACCGGCCGCTCCGGCGTGATCGCCTTCTCCGGCGGTTTTCATGGTCGCACCATGATGGGCTTGGCGCTCACTGGCAAAGTCGTACCGTACAAAACCGGCTTTGGCCCGTTCCCTGCCGAAGTATTCCACGCACCATACCCAGTGGAACTGCACGGCGTGAGCGCACAGGACTCATTGGACGCCATCGGCCATATTTTCAAATCCGAAATCGACCCAGCGCGTGTCGCCGCCATCATCCTCGAACCGGTTCAAGGTGAAGGTGGTTTCTACGCAGCACCCGCCGAATTCATGCGCGGCTTGCGTCAAATCTGTGACGAGCACGGCATCCTACTGATTGCTGACGAAGTACAAACTGGCTTTGGCCGTACCGGCAAACTGTTTGCCATGGCACACTACGATGTAGAACCAGACTTGGTTACCTTCGCAAAAAGTTTGGCCGGTGGTATGCCATTATCCGGCGTGGTCGGTCGCGCTGAAATCATGGATGCGCCCGCACCGGGCGGCTTGGGCGGTACGTATGCGGGTAACGCATTGGCCATCGCCTCAGCCCACGCCGTCATGGACATCATTGAATCCGAAAGCCTGTGCGAACGCGCGAATCAATTGGGCGACAAAATCAAAGCCTTCTTGACCGCGCTGCGTCCGCAAGTACCTCAAATCTCCGACGTACGTGGTCCAGGCGCGATGAATGCCGTAGAATTCATCGACCCT
The DNA here is from genome assembly GCA_964414735.1 of uncultured Hydromonas sp. Classification (GTDB taxonomy): domain Bacteria; phylum Pseudomonadota; class Gammaproteobacteria; order Burkholderiales; family Burkholderiaceae; genus CTSOIL-112. The sequence goes on along the minus strand of CAYPYQ010000232.1, from coordinate 7,028 downwards.
GCGACCGGCAAACCGAGCCCTGAGTTCACACAAAAAGTCCGCTTGGCAGCACTCAAACGCGGCCTACTGCTGCTCTCATGTGGCACCTATGCCAACGTCATCCGCTTTCTCTACCCGCTGACCACACCGGACGCCGTGTTTGACGAAGGCTTGGCGATTTTGAAAGACGCGATGCTCGAAGCGGCTGCACAATAAAACAAGAGACAAAGGAACACCATGTTAGCACTCAAAGATCCTTCATTATTCAAACAACAATGCTACCTCAACGGCGAATGGATATCCGGCACGGACACCACCGAGGTCACCAATCCTGCCACCGGCGAAGTCATCGGCCATGTACCGAAACTCGGCCAAGCCGAAGCGACCCAAGCCATCGCCGATGCCAATGCGGCATGGCCGGCATGGCGCAAAAAAACCGCGAAAGAGCGCGCAACCATCCTGAAAAAGTGGTTCGACCTCATGATCACCAACGCCGATGATCTCGCATTGATTATGACCAGCGAACAAGGCAAACCACTGGCCGAAGCACGCGGCGAGATCCTATACGCAGCCAGCTTCATCGAATGGTTCGCCGAAGAAGGCAAACGCGTCTACGGCGACACCATCCCGACCCACGCGATGGACAAACGCATCATGGTCACCAAAGAACCGATCGGCGTCTGCGTTGCCATCACCCCATGGAACTTCCCATCTGCCATGATCACGCGCAAAGCTGGCCCTGCGCTGGCAGCGGGCTGTCCGATGATCGTACGCCCAGCGGATTTGACCCCATTCTCCGCACTCGCCTTGGCCGAGTTGGCTCAACGCGCAGGCATCCCAGGCGGCGTATTCCAAGTCATCACTGGCCGCTCCACCCTCATCGGTGCAGAATTCACGACCAACCCGACCGTGCGTAAACTCTCATTCACCGGCTCAACCGAAGTCGGCCGCAAGCTGATCGAACAGTGTGCCCCAACCGTGAAAAAAGTCTCCATGGAACTGGGCGGCAACGCACCATTCATCGTGTTTGACGACGCCGATCTGGATGCAGCGGTCGAAGGTGCCATCGCCTCCAAATACCGCAACGCCGGTCAAACCTGCGTCTGCGCGAACCGCCTGTATGTACAAAGCGGCGTTTACGACGCATTCGCGCAAAAGCTCGCCGATGCAGTAGGACAACTGCACGTCGGTAACGGCGTAGATGCAGGCGTCACCACCGGCCCAATGATTGACGAGAAGGCCGTGGAAAAAGTCGAAGAGCACATTGCCGATGCCGTCGCCAAAGGCGCCAGCATCAAGATGGGCGGCAAACGCCACTCGCTCGGTCACTCATTCTTCGAGCCAACCATCATCACCAACGTCACGCAAGACATGGCGGTGGCCAAAGAAGAAACCTTCGGTCCGCTCGCGCCTTTGTTCAAATTTGAAACCGAAGACGAAGTCATTGGCTACGCGAACGACACCGAATTCGGTCTGGCATCGTATTTCTACAGCCGCGATATTGGCCGTATTTTCCGTGTATCCGAAGCACTCGAATACGGCATGGTCGGCGTCAACACCGGTCTGATTTCCAACGAAATCGCACCGTTCGGCGGCGTCAAACAATCCGGCCTTGGCCGTGAAGGCTCCAAATACGGCATTGAAGACTACCTCGTCATCAAATACACCTGTTTGGCAGGCTTGGATAAATAATCAAAATGACCAAAAATAAAGGGCGTCATCGTGCGCCCTTTATTTTTTAACTCGTGATTCACTACTCAAACATACCCAACCGTTTTACAATTAAATTAAATCTACTCCTTACACATGCCTAAATCATGAGTCCCCATATCACTGCCCTCGTCACCACTCGTATTATGACCATCGCCGATTACGACGACGTGATGGCACTGATGCATGCAACACCCGGGGTATCCATTCGTGATGCCGACTCACGCGAAGCCACTGAGCGCTACCTCGCGCGCAATCCTGATCTGAGTTTCGTCGCCGAACAAAATGGTCGCCTGATCGGCTGCGTTATGTGTGGGCACGATGGGCGACGTGGTTATTTGCAGCATTTGATCGTATTACCCGAATACCGCCGCCAAGGCATTGCCAACGCACTGGTTGAATACAGCTTGGCACAACTGGAACAACTCGGCATACTCAAAACCCACATCGACGTATTTCGTACCAATGAGTCTGCACAACATTACTGGGAAAGTCAGGGTTGGCAATTGCGCACCGATATCCTGCGTTACTCGTTCATCCGCAGCGCGGATAATAACGCCTAAGTATCGACTAGATCATCTCACGAATTTGATAAAGCACCGTCAATAGACTTTGCCCCAGCTGTGCGGAGCGCTCGCCATTCCAACCCACACTCGGAACCGGCGTATCGGCGGTATCTTTAAACGGCATCTCGATGGTGTAGGCCAGACAATCAAACTGGCTGCCCACCCAATTGCTTGCCAATTTCAACAAATCCTCATCACCAAAAGTCTTATCGGTATAGCCGTGCACCGTTTGGAAATCCGGCGTGATCGCCTGCCAAGCTGATTTGAATTGGTTTTGTAACTGCTCTTGTTTTCTAGAAAAGCTGCTGTTGTACTCACAGCCTGCAACAAACACATGCGGGATTGCCTCATCGCCGTGAATATCGAAAAACGCATCCACGCCCGTTTGCAGCATTTTTTCTCGTACCCAATACACTTCAGGGCTATGCTCCAAGCTCGGCGTGAGCCACTCTCGATTTAAATTCGCACCTTTCGCATTGGTACGCAGATTACCGCGCACGCTGCCATCGGGATTCATATTCGGCACAATGTAAAATACAAACTGCTTGAGCAACTCTCGACTCGCACCATGTTGCGGATCAATCAGCGCATCCATGAGACCTTCGACAAACCACTCGGCCATACTTTCACCCGGATGCTGACGTGCCGTAATCCAAATATTCTTTTTACCCTGCCCTGGTTCGCCCACACGCACCAAATCTAAGGTATGACCATCCGGCGTCATACCCAAACACTCAACGGAAACCGCATCCGAATACGTCATCGCACGGCCAATCAGCGCCTGATGCTGCTCCCAGCTGTAGGGTTCAAAATACGCCACCCACATCACATCGTGCTCTGGCGTGTGGCGTAGGGTCAAGTTCTGGCCATCGTATTCAGAATCCACGCGGAACCAATACGCGCGATCATAGCTCGCCACCGCCTGATAACCCGGCCAACCATCGGGATACGCGCTCTGAGCGGCATTTTCAATGCGCATGACACAATCTTCACCCTTCACACCCGATACGCGAAAATAAAACCACTGTTTGAACTCGGACGCATTGTCCGCGCGTAAATTCAAACGAATATTATTAGGCGTTTCGGCTTGAATCACTTCAATCGCGCCGGAGTCGAATTGGCTGGAAATATGCAGCATCTCTTTATCCTTATTGTTATGGGTTATAGACATTTTACATAGGTATTATATTAAGCAAAAACGAAGCCGATGGCTTCGTTTTTGCTTCATTTTTACATTCCAATATTACGCATCTTCGCGCGACGCACGTTTACGTTCGTGTTCTTTGAGGAAGCGTTTACGCAGACGAATGGATTTTGGTGTGACTTCGACCAATTCGTCATCTTCAATAAATTCCACCGCGTATTCGAGTGACATTTGAATCGGCGGTACGAGGCGCACCGCTTCGTCCGTACCGGAAGCACGGACGTTGGTGAGCTGTTTGCCTTTGATCGGGTTCACGACCAAATCATTGTCACGCGAGTGAATGCCGATGATCATACCTTCGTACACCGGTGAGTTGTGTTCGACAAACATACGACCGCGGTCTTGCAGTTTCCACAGTGCGTAGGCCACGGCTGCGCCGTCCTCTTGCGAAATCAGTACGCCATTGCGACGACCCGGCATTTCAGCTTTCGCGTCAATGGCTTCATATGCGTCAAATACGTGGCTCATCAAACCGGTACCGCGCGTCAAGGTCATGAAGTCGCCTTGGAAACCGATCAAGCCTCGCGCTGGAATGCGGTATTCGAGACGCACACGACCTTTACCATCCGGCTGCATGTCTTGCAGATCGCCACGACGACGGCCGAGCTCTTCCATAATCGCGCCTTGGTTACCCTCTTCCACATCCACGGTCAGCATTTCGTAGGGTTCGCATTTCACGCCGTCGATGTCTTTGAACACCACACGTGGACGCGATACGCCGAGCTCGAAACCTTCGCGACGCATGTTTTCAATCAAAATGGTCAAATGCAATTCACCACGACCCGATACTTCAAACACAGTATCGTCGTCGGTGTCCTTCACGCGCAACGCAACGTTGTGTTTCAATTCTTTGTCCAGACGATCACGGATCTGACGGCTGGTGACGAATTTACCTTCACGCCCCGCCAGTGGTGAGGTGTTCACCATGAAGTTCATGGTCAGCGTTGGTTCATCCACCGACAGCATTGGCAATGCTTCCGGGGTATCCGGCGCGCACACGGTTGCACCAATGTCGAGGTCTTCGATGCCGTTAATCAGCACAATATCGCCTGCTTCGGCTTCGTTCACCAATACGCGCTCCAAGCCTTTGAATTTCAATACTTGGTTAATTTTGCCTTTGTTGATTTCGCCTTCGGGTCCGTTACGGAATGCAACCTCTTGACCCGCTTTCATACGACCGCGCTCAATGCGACCAATCGCGATTTTACCCACGTAGCTGGAGTAGTCTAGTGAGGTCACTTGCATTTGCAGTGGCAAATCAGGGTCGGCTTCGCGCACCGGAACGTGCTTCAAAATCGCTTCGAACAACGGATCCATCGTGCCTTCGCGATCCACATCGTTCAATGACGAATAGCCGTTCAACGCCGAGGCATACACCACAGGAAAGTCCAACTGTTCATCGGTCGCGCCGAGCTTATCAAACAGGTCAAACGTCGCGTTAATTACCCAATCCGGACGTGAACCCGGACGATCGATTTTATTGATCACGACAATTGGTTTCAAACCCAAGGCCAAAGCCTTGCGCGTCACAAAGCGCGTTTGCGGCATCGGGCCTTCAACTGCGTCCACCAGCAACAATACGCCGTCCACCATCGACAATACGCGCTCCACCTCACCACCGAAGTCGGCGTGACCCGGGGTATCCACGATGTTGATGTGCGTACCACCGTACTCGACCGCACAGTTTTTCGCCAGAATCGTAATGCCACGCTCTTTCTCGATGTCGTTGCTGTCCATCACGCGTTCATCGACTTTTTCGTTGTCACGGAATGTACCCGATTGGCGTAACAATTGATCGACCAAGGTGGTTTTACCGTGGTCAACGTGGGCGATGATCGCGACGTTGCGCAGTGCGCGTTGTTGTTTCATAAATGTGCTCTCAAAATGTGTGTGTATGCGGTTTCAACTAACCCTTAATTATAGCCGATTTACGCCTTTTGCGCGAGCACAGAAAATTCGCCAAATACAGACACTTTCGGTACTCTTTTGATTTTTTTAGTAAAATTCTCTTGAAATTCATGACAATGACAATATTCAAATACATAATGCCATTCTCAAAAACTCTTTGACATGAACTCTGTGATTAAACCCACGCTTTTTGCTGCAATAATGAGCATGTATGTCGGCACCCTGTTTGCCCAAGAAGCTGCAAACGATTGGGAGTTGGGTACTGCCTCGCCCTTATCTCAGCCCGACACATCAAAAATTACGCCGCTTAGTAACGACGTAATTGTATTGCCACGCCCAAGCAACGCGCAGCCTGAAGCTGCTATTCCTTCACCCAAAATTACAGAAAAAATCACAGTCACTTCACCCAAACCCGCACCTGAAAGAGGCATATATTTCTACATTGACCGTCGTAAAACAGTACATTACGCACTCACACCGGTCACCGATCAATACACACCGCTCGGTCCAAATAATTGGCAAAGCCTGCCGCCATTAAGTAATCACGCGGTGGACAAAGATTTACTCAAAATTCTGGCTCAAGTCAAAAAACAAAAAATCGACGTGGTGCTACCACCCAGCCTGATGGCAGGCTATCGCATTGACAAGGCTTCGCCGCACACACAAACGCGCCTGCTGAATCACCGCAATTTGAACGCCTACGAGCGCACCATTGTTCAAAACGCACGCCGCTACGGAGTTGACGTGAATCTGGTCAAGGCTGTGATGGCCGCCGAATCCGGCTTTAATCCCGCCGCCGTGTCCGTCGCCAATGCGCAAGGCCTCATGCAGGTGATCCCCGAAACGGGTGAACGCTATGGCGTGGACAGCGAGCGCCTGATCAAACCGCATGTGAATATCGCGGTCGGTGTGCGCTACCTGCGCGACTTATCCCGCATGTTTAAAAACCGCCCTGATCTCATCATCGCTGCATATAACGCCGGTGAAGGTGCGGTGTACAAATACAACAAACAAGTTCCGCCTTATGCGGAAACCCAAGCCTATGTGCGCAAGGTGCTGCAATACTACGATATTTACAGCCAACGCTCTCTCGTCACCAAAGTCAAAACGCAACAACGCAAACAAAAAAATACCCCGGTCGCTATGTGACCGAGGCTATTATGCATTGCGTCATGTCGTCTTTATTCGGGCAAACGCAACATCAATACTTTTTGCGGTGACAGAGTCTGGCGCGACACACCCGCCAAGCCAATCAACACGCCGTTCCAATATACGCGCGCCGTTTCACAATCGGTATGCTCGATTTTCAAGCGTTGCCCTTGCACGAAGCGCGCCGCTTCGGATTGTGGCAATTCGATTGTCGGACAATTTTGCAGCAAAGTATCCAAAGGCAGCAATTTCTGCGCCCGCTCATCGGCGGCAATCGCATCCAACTGCTCCAGCGTAATCGCGTCGGCCAAATCCAATTCGCCCACACCCGTGCGCTGCAATGAGCTTAAATGTGCACCCACGCCCAGTGCTTTACCCATATCTTCAGCCAGCGTGCGAATGTACGTACCTTTGGAACAACGTACTTTCAAGCGCACATTCGGATAGTCAAAACTCAGTGTTTCCAGTGACACGATCGTCACCTGCCGCGCTTCGCGCTCGACTTCCACACC
>CAYPYQ010000231.1:0-7302 GCA_964414735.1 uncultured Hydromonas sp. | reverse complement strand
GTAGTCGTCTAAGTGTTCTAAAATTTGCTGCGGCGTTGGCAGCTCGGTCTTTTCGGTTTCTTTAGTGCCGGAATCGTTGGTTTCTTCCAGCTTCAGAATGTGTCCGCAGGTTTCAATGCATTCGTTGCAAATGTAGCCGTTTAGACCTTCGATGAGTTTTTCCACATCACTTTTGGGTTTGCCGCAGAATGAGCAGGAGAGGTTGCTATGGTTGTCGTTCGTCATCAGGCATCCTTTACAGCGCAGAGCGGGTGGTCAATACTTGGTCAATCAGGCCATATTCTACGGCGGCTTGTGCCGACAGGTAGTTGTCGCGATCGGTGTCGTTCACGACTTTTTCCAATGGCTGACCGGTGCGCTCGGCGATGATTTGGTTCAAGCGTTCTTTGATGAGCAAAATTTCACGAGCGTGAATTTCGATGTCGGAGGCTTGGCCTTGCATCCCGCCCAAAGGTTGGTGAATCATGACGCGTGAGTGCGGCAGGGAGAAGCGTTTGCCTTTGGTTCCCGCGGTTAGCAAAATAGCACCCATGCTCGCCGCCATACCGATACACATGGTGGATACGTCGGGTTTGATGAACTGCATGGTGTCGTAAATGCTCATACCAGCCGATACGGAGCCGCCCGGTGAGTTGATGTAAAAGTGGATGTCTTTGTCCGGGTCTTGGCTTTCCAGAAACAGCATCTGTGCAACAACCAAATTAGCGGACTGGTCATTTACGGGGCCAACCAAGAAAATAATACGCTCTTTAAGCAGGCGTGAGTAAATGTCAAATGAGCGTTCGCCGCGGCTGGTTTGCTCCACGACCATGGGAATCAGTCCGAGATTTTGAGGTTCGTTGTACAACATCAATGTTTCCTTTTTATAGGTGTTCTGTGCGATAGAAATGTTTTGACATGATACTCTAAAAAACCGTGCTTTCGTTTGGACGAGGGTGGTTTTTTATGTATCTAAATGCGTAAGGTGTTTCTATTTGAATATGGGGTTTCTTTGGGTATGAATCAAGGTGGGGTATTAAAAAACGACGCTGTGCCCAGCGCCGTTTTTATGAAACATCACGCAATCATGCGCTTTATTAAGCTTGAGGATTCATCAGCTCTTCAAAAGAGATGTCCTTAGCGGTCACTTTCGCTTGTTTCAATGCCCACTCAACCACGTTGTCTTCCATGGTAATCGCTTCGATTTCTGATTTGCGTTGTGCGTCGCTCATGTACCATTTTACGAAACCTTGTGGATCTTCGTAAGCGGCAGCGATGTTTTCAACGTGTGCTTGCACTTGCTCAGGTGTCGCTTGCAATGATTTGGTTTTCACGATTTCAGCGATCAACAGACCTAAACGAACGCGACGAGTAGCACGATCCGTGAAGATGTCTGCTGGCAAAGTCATTTTGTCGTCAACAGGAATGCCGCGTGCGCGCAGGTCGGCACGTGCGTTTTGTTGCAAACGTTCGATGTCTTCGTTCACCATAGCCATTGGCACGTCGAATTCACCCGCTTTGACCAACGCGTCCATCACATTGTTTTTGGTGATGGATTTGGCGCGATTGGCGATTTCACGTTCCAGATTGGTTTTGATGTCCGCTTGCATTTTCGCGACGTCGCCATCTTTCACGCCCAATGCTTTGGCAAAATCGCTGTTCAGTTCTGGCAATTTTGGTGCGGCAACTGAGTTCACAGTCACGGTGAATTGTGCGGTTTTACCGGCAACGTCTTTACCATGGTAGTCTTCTGGGAATGGCAAATCAAACGTGCGTGATTCGCCGGCTTTCAGACCTTCAACCGCTGTTTCAAATTCTGGCAACATGCGGCCTTGACCAACTACGAATGTGAAGTTTTCAGCAGAGCCACCTTCAAACGCGACGTCGTCGATTTTGCCCACGAAGTTGATATTGACTTCATCTTCTTTCGCAGCGGCTTTGTCGGCTGCTTCGTACTGAACACGTTGTTGACGCAGTACGTCGATGGTGCGGGTCACGTCTGCATCGGTCACGGCGCAATTGGCTTGTTCGATTTCTGCGCCAGACAGGTTAACCGCAGGGATCTCTGGGTAAACTTCAAATTTAGCCACGAAGTTCAATTCGCTGTCGGTATCTTTACCTTCAACGGGCTCAATGCTCGGTGTGCCAACCACATACAGGTTTTGCTCTTGCGCGATTTGTGCAAATTTTTCACCGACTTGATCGTTCAGCGCTTCCCATTTGGCTTGTGAGCCATACATTTGTTTCACGCGAGACATCGGTACGTGACCTGGGCGGAAACCAGCGATTTTCACAGTTTTAGCCATTTGTTTCAAGCGTTTGTCCGCAGCGGCGTCTACCTGAGCCACGGTCAGCGCGAATTCAACGGTACGGGACAGCGATGGCGTCATGCTTGGCTTTTCTACAGCAGGTGCAGCTGCTGGCTCAGTTTGCTCAATCACTTCGTTGTTTGTTTCTGTGGTCATGGTGAACCTTTATGTAAATGTGAATTGTCACGATTAGCAGGAAAAATCGGCAATGCCAATTTTAGAATCTGGTGCGAGGGAGGGGACTCGAACCCCTACACCTGTTAGGGCGCCAGGACCTAAACCTGGTGCGTCTACCAATTTCGCCACCCTCGCGCAAAATGGCCATGAGCCGTTTTTGCGAAACGTTAATTATACTGTATTCCGGTTTTTGTGTAAATGGGCGGTCGGAATTGATGTGTGCGTGTATGAGTGTTTCTAAATGCTCAGTTTGGCTGGCGTGGTATTGGTGTGAAAGGTGTGAAATTTGTTGGTCAATCCGGTATTTTTTACACACTTTCGGTTGAGAATAGCGCTTTTGTAATGAATTGGGTCTGAATTGTCAGTACAATGCGGCGCTTTGTGATGTATTAAATTATAACCATGCCGCGATGATATATAGGGCGTAAGGTGGATTTGGATGAAATTATTGATTGATTTTCTGGTGATTATTGCTTTTTTTGCGGGGTATAAACTCAGCGGCGGTAATATGATGATGGCGACTAAAGTGGCGATTGCTGCGACCGTCATTCAGCTACTGCTGATGAAAGCGATGAAAATGAAAATCCAACCCATGCATTGGTTTAGTTTTGTATTGATCGTGGTTTTGGGTAGTATGTCGATTTTTTTCAACAATCCGCGGTTTTTACAATGGAAATTTTCGGTTTTGGAATGGTGCATGGGGGCGGCCATTCTGATTGGTCAATTGGGTTTTAAAAAAAATATGTTTAAACTGCTGATGGGCAATGAATTGAGCCTGCCCGATGCGGTTTGGCAAAAGATGGCATGGCTGTGGGCTGGCTTTTTTATCTTTTTGGGTTGTTTGAACTGGTATGTTTTCAGCCATTATGACAATGATGTTTGGATGAACTTCAAAACCTTTTGGGCTTTGGGCTTGACCGTGGTGTTCATCGTCGGGCAGGGTTTCTGGCTCAGCCGTTATTTACCCAAAGATGAGCAATAATGGCGTAAATACGGCGTAATAACGACTTTTGGATACGAATAGCCGCGCATTGTTTCTGCACAATTGTTTGGTATAAATTCCAAAGTATGGGTGGTGAAAAGGCGGTTTAGTGGTCGATGATCGCTAACGGCCGCATCCGTTTTTTAACTTTAACAATGTTTTTATTCTTCTGAGGGAAACTGTGGTGAAAAAAAATAGCTTGATGATTGCGATGATGATGGTCGCCGGTTTGGGTTTAGGCGCATGCGCTAAGGACGCAACCAAATACACACTGGATCAAAAAGTCGATGCGATTGTGAAACAAATCGCGGCGGAAACACCCGATCAGCCGGTGACCGATGAAATGAAAAAACGCATCCGTGAGCAGCTGGCACAGCAAGAGGCGATTGCCAATGCCGCGCGTCAAGACGGTTTGGACAAAAATGAGGATGTGAAGGTTCTTTCGGCGATCGGTGCAGAACAGGCTTTGGCGTCCAAATTTTTGGAAGCAAAAATGGCGAGTTTTAAACCTTCCGACGAAGAGCTGAAAAAGATCTATGATGAGCAAGTGAGTAAAGGTAAAGAGTATCATTTGCGCCATATCTTGGTTGAGACTGAGGATCAGGCCAAAGACATTATTGCCAAGTTGAAAGCCGGTGAGAAGTTTGAGGTTTTGGCTAAACAGTCCAAAGATCCAGGCTCTGCGGTAAAAGGCGGTGATTTGGGCTGGATGCCGCTGGATGCGTGGGTGCCGGAATTCAAAGAAGCCGCAAGTAAATTGCAGCCTCATCAAATTACTGAAACGCCGGTTAAATCTCAATTCGGCTATCATGTGATTCAGTTGGTCGAAGAGCCACGCACGCCGCAAAATGTACCTGCTTTTGAGGCAGTGAAACCGCAAGTGATTGAAATGGCGAAACGCGATCATTTGAAGCAGTTGCAAGATTCGTTTACTCAAAAGTAATCGCAGTGTGATTCAATTAAAGGACAGGCTTTGCCTGTCCTTTATTGTTGGGTGTGTGCAAAAAATAAGGGCAGTTATAAAGACTCATCCATCAAATCCGCATCACCGCGAATCACTTGTTTGATGATGTCAAATGAAAAACCTCGGTAGGCCATGAAGCGGGTTTGTTTGGCATATTCTTTAGCGTTGCTCGGTGGCTCGCCGAATTTTTTTTGCCAAACCGCATGCGCGCGTTGTAATTCGGTTTGTGCTAAATCAGCAACGGTGGCATCAATGAGCTCTTTGGCCAAGCCTTGCTGATTTAGCGTTTTCTTGACACGTGCCGTACCGTAGCGCTCGCCTTTGACCTTGCTAACTTGAGTGGCAAAGCGTTGATCCGACTGCCAGTTGTTGTGTGCCAGATACTGTAAGACCACGTCAATCAGTTGATCCAGCGAGGTAAATTCATCATTAACCGGCCATTCGTATTCGATGAAGGCGAGCTGTAGTTTGCGTTTGAGCTCCGTTTGGCTGTATTCGCGGCGCGATAGGTAGCTCACGGCGCGGTGTGTGATGCGCTGGCGCAGCTCACTGATTTTGAGTGTTTTAGCCGCAGATCTGGATTGGGGGGAGTCAAGCGGTATGAATTGCTCGAATTCAGCCGAGTCATCATCATGGTCGATCATAGCTCAGACTCTTTCTCCGCTCGTGCAGCTCGTACACGGCGGGCAACATGACCTCGGTTACCATCATTTTGCTGCCCGGATGCTGATGGTGTGTGAATAGACAGCGTCGCGCCCACAGATGTTGTGGCAATGTGATTTTAAATCCTTCTGCTTTGAGCGATTGATCGGTCAGACGGTAGAGCATGTCGTGCGCGGACAAACGTGTGAATTCAAAGGCTTGACGTTCGATCAGGGGGTTGAAAAATAGCGCCAATCCCAGCGCTTTTTGTCCCAAGCTATTGAAAAACGGCCAATGCCTTTTCAGTGTGGATAGGGCGGTGACGGTGTGGCCAAACACTACCGGCTGCTGATCACAGCAGAGTAAGACGTTGCGACTGATAATGCGTTCGCGCAGGCGCAGTTGCAGTGGTGCTTGCTCGCTCAGATGCAGTGAGCTGGAGCCTTGAAAAGCGCGGATGACTTGGAATTGTTCGCAGTGGCGCTTGAGTTTTAAGGTTAATGAACCACTGTCGGTCAGCCAATGACGATGGTGTGGCTCGATGCGGGGAGTGTAGCTTTGCCAAGGTGATTGGCTGGCACTCATCCTTGAGCTCCCGCATCATTGGATGCGCTGTATTCAGATGAGGGCGGTGAAGTATGGATCGGATCAAAATCCACTGTGACAGTCGCATTCAATACCGGCAATCCGTCGATGGAATAAGGGCTGGATTGTATAAAATGGGTTTGATGTGGCGGTAAAGAGAGCAATGCAGCCTGCACGTCAAATGCTAAGCCGCATACAGCGCAGCTGGCAAAGCCGTTGTGCAGGCGTAATTGATCGGGATACACTTTGAATAGAGCATCACAGTGCGGGCATTGGGCGCCAAAGCTAGTCATCATCCCACCTAAGTGAATCAGTGAACGGTTCCGTGGTCGTGATCATGATCATGGTGATGACCATCATCGCCATGTACATGGCCGTGGGCAATTTCTTCTTCGGTGGCTGCACGTACATCGGTGACTTTCACTGCGCAGCGCAGTGCCATACCGGCCAGCGGATGGTTACCGTCCAAAACGACTTTATCACCAGCGATATCGGTCACGGTGAAAAACTCCATGTCGTCTTCGCTGCCGCCTTCTGGAATGCCTTCAAACATCATGCCGGTTTCAATTTCCTCTGGGAACAATGAGCGGTCTTCGACTCGTACCAGTTCGGCATCGTATTCGCCAAAGGCGTCGTCCGGCTCGAGTTGGATGGTGGTTTCAAAGCCTACATCCTGACCTTCGAGTGCTTCTTCGATTTTCGGGAAAAAGTCGTCGTAACCACCGTGCAAATAAGTAAAGCCCTCGCCGGAGGTTTGCTCGATGAAGTTGTTTTGTGCGTCGGTCACCGACATGGAGAGGGTAACAACGGTATTTTTAGCGATTTTCATAGTGAATTCTTTCAGGTGTGGGAAGGAGTCTTTCCCGCATTATACGCGACAGATATGACCATCGCGAGAATTTTCAAATAGTTTACCGGATGATTTCGGTGGCGGTGCCGGGTGTAAAAAAGCGTTCGTGTAGCTCGTCCAAACCAAAAGTGTCAAGCAGCTCGTTTAATCGCTGTGCGGCATTTTTGTTGTACTGAACACGGCCTTGTGAAGTGCGTTGGCGGCTGGCGACAATGAGCTCGTTTTTCATCGAATGTTCCCAGCCGACCAGCTCGGTGACGGACACGGTGTAGCCGTGCGCTTGCAGCTGTAAACAACGCAGTACATTGGTCAAATGGCTGCCAAATTCACGCGTGTGAATCGGGAAGCGCCAAATTTCTGAGATCGGGTTGGCGAAATTCTGTGCCTTGTTTTTGCGTAAAAAGCTGGCTACTTCGGCTTGGCAACAGGGCACCAGCACGATGTGCTCGGCATTTTTCGCCAGAGCAAAACGGATCGCGTCATCGGTCGCGGTGTTACACGCGTGCAGGGCGGTGACGACGCCAATGTGCTCGGGCAGCGCGTCTGAGGTGATCGAGTCGGCGACCGATAGATTGAGAAACTGCATACCAGCGAATCCGGCTTTGTGTGCCAATTCCTGTGAGCGAGTTACCAAATCGGGGCGCGTTTCGATGCCGTAGATGACCGCTTTGTCTGCCGAGAGTTTTTGCGGTTTGAAAAACAAATCGTAAATGATAAAGCCCAGATAGGACTTGCCCGCACCGTGATCGACCAAGCTGAGCGTATCTTTTTTACTCAAAATATCTTCGAGTAATGGTTTAATAAAGTTAAATAA
>CAYPYQ010000230.1:0-1848 GCA_964414735.1 uncultured Hydromonas sp. | reverse complement strand
GCGTTTGAGTAGGACATCTGCGGCGTAAACGGCAGAATTACCAGTTGCCAGCATCGGATCGCACAGGATGAACAGACGACCTTCTGTGTCCGGCAGACGCACGAAGTATTCGACCGGCTGATGGTTTTCATCGCGGTACAGACCGATGTGGCCTTGACGTGCCGATGGAATCAGATCCAACAAGCCGTCAGCCATACCCAGACCCGCGCGCAGTACGGGAACGATGGCGACTTTTTTACCGGCGATGACCGGTGCGTCCATTTCGACCAATGGCGTTTGGATGCGTTTGGTGGTCAGCGGCAAATCGCGGGTTAATTCGTAGCCCATCAATAATGTTAATTCACGTAAAAGTGAGCGGAAGGTGCGCGTGGATGAATCCTGATCGCGCATATGGCTGAGTTTATGCGAAACCAGCGGGTGATCAACGACAAAAAGGTTGGGAAAATCGGGGTGTGCTTTCATGGTGTGCTCAATAGATAGTATGTGTTTTGAGGAGGGAGTTTGACTGATTTTGGCGTTAAAAAACCGCGTTTTTGCTGTGGATTAACGCATATAATTCCGCCTGGCATTATAAGTCCAAAGTATGCGTGAAGCCAAGTTGCGAACGGGTGTTTTTATGCCGTACTCATGCGATTCATATTTCAGAGTGGTTCATCAAAATCAGCAGTATTTTTAATAGAGAGTTCAATAAAGGAGTATTCATGTCTGAAAGTTATTTTCCGCGCTACACCGAAAGAGTACAAGCGCATGATGTGACGATTGCGCCGGATGAGCGTTTGCCGATGGGGCAAACGGTGCTGATGGGGATTCAGCACGTGGTGGCGATGTTCGGTGCAACCATCCTTGCGCCGTTGTTGATGGGGTTTGATCCGAACGTGGCAATTTTGATGTCGGGTATTGGTACGTTGCTATTCTATGTGATGACGCGTGGTCGTGTGCCGAGCTATTTGGGTTCAAGCTTTGCGTTTATCGGCGGTGTGATTGCGGTATCTGGCTATGCCGGTAGTGGTGCGAATGCGAATATCGCTGTGGCCTTGGGTGCGATTATCGCGTGTGGTTTGGTGTACTTCTTGATCGGTGTGCTGGTGCAATTCATCGGTACAAATTGGATTGAAAAGCTCATGCCGCCGGTGGTAACGGGTGCTGTGGTGGCGGTGATCGGTCTGAACTTGGCCTGTGTCGCGGTGCTGGGCGCGAAAGGTTCGAATGCCAACGGCTGGTATATGCTGATGACGGTGCTGGTCATTGCACTGACGGCGGTGTGGGGCACGGGCATGATGCGTCGTTTACTGATCCTCGTCGGTGTGATTTTGGCGACCGTTTTTTACGCGATTTTGACCAATGGCTTGGGCTGGGGCGTGGGTGGCGAGCACGGTGCGCTGCCGGTTGATTTTACCAAGGTGGCTGAGGCCGCATGGTTTGGTTTGCCGCATTTCGCTGCGCCGACCTTCACCATGTCGGCGATTTCTGTGATTGCACCGGTGGCGTTGATCTTGGTGGCGGAGAACTTGGGGCATCTGCGTGCGGTGCAAGGCATGACCGGCCACGATATGAATCCGTATATGGGGCGTGCGTTTATGGCCGATGGTTTGGCAACGATGATTTCCGGTAGCGTCGGTGGCACGGGCGTGACGACGTATGCGGAAAACATCGGTGTGATGGCTGTGACCAAGATTTACTCGACACTGGTGTTTGTATTTGCGGCGCTGTTCGCCATTTTGCTTGGGTTTTCACCGAAGATGGGTGCGTTGATCCAAACGATTCCGGGGCCGGTTTTGGGCGGTATTTCGATTGTTGTGTTTGGTTTGATCGCAGTATCCGGCGCAAAAATCTGGGTGGATAATAAGG
>CAYPYQ010000229.1:0-1015 GCA_964414735.1 uncultured Hydromonas sp. | reverse complement strand
TGGACAGCATTATCAATACCTTGATGCAGCTTAAACCCGATGTCGCCGTCATTGACTCCATTCAAACCATTTACTCGGGCGAATTATCCTCCGCGCCCGGCTCGGTAGCGCAGGTGCGTGAATGCGCAGCGCAGCTCACGCGCGTGGCGAAAGCGACAGGGGTGACGTTGATCATGGTGGGTCATGTGACCAAGGAGGGCAGCCTCGCGGGGCCGCGCGTGCTGGAGCACATCGTGGACACTGTACTGTATTTCGAAGGCGACACGCAATCCTCATTTCGGCTGATTCGTGCGTTTAAAAATCGTTTCGGCGCGGTCAACGAGCTGGGCGTGTTTGCTATGACCGAAAAAGGCCTGAAAGGCGTGACCAATCCGTCGGCAATTTTTCTCTCGCAGCATAAGGATGACGTCGCCGGCTCGTGCGTGATGGTGACGCAGGAGGGCACACGTCCGTTGCTGGTTGAGGTGCAGGCGCTGGTCGATGCGTCGCATGCGCCGACCGCGCGGCGCCTATCGGTCGGTCTGGAGCAAAACCGTTTGGCGATGTTGTTAGCAGTATTGCACCGTCACGCGGGCGTGGCGTGTTTTGACCAAGACGTATTTATCAATGCAGTTGGCGGTGTGAAAATCACCGAGCCGGCGGCGGATTTGGCGGTTTTGCTCGCCATCGTATCCTCACTGCGCAACAAACCACTGCCCAAAGGCTTGGTCGTATTCGGCGAAATCGGCTTGGCCGGTGAAGTGCGCCCCGCGCCGCGTGGACAAGAGCGACTCAAAGAAGCCGCCAAACTCGGCTTTACTCATGCGCTGATTCCCAAAGCGAATGCGCCGAAGCAGAAAATCAGCGGATTACACATCATCGCCGTGGAGCGAATTGATCAGGCGTTGGCGCGGATCCGAGAAATAGAATAGGGCGAATTTATGCTAAAAAAGAGGCGAGTATTTTCGCCTCTTTTTTGTTTTACAAAACCGTCAACCCGTTTTCACAATCGAACGTTAGAGGCTTAATTATCCAA
>CAYPYQ010000228.1:0-4701 GCA_964414735.1 uncultured Hydromonas sp. | reverse complement strand
ACCGTCCTGACGTGGATGACAAACCGTGGATGCAAAGCTTTGAAATCGAATGGACGCAAGATATGTCCATCTTGGATGCGTTGGCTTCGATCAAAGACGATCAAGCTGCCGATCTGGCCTATCGTTGGTCATGCCGTATGGAAGTCTGCGGTTCTTGCGGTATGGTAATTAACGGTGTGCCGAAGTTGGCCTGCTCAACGTTTGTACGTGAATACGCCGACTGCGCGAAAATCACCGTGACACCGCTGGATCAATTCCCAGTGGAAAAAGACTTGGTGGTTGATATCGAGCCGTTCATCGAAAAACTCAATGCGGTCAAACCGTACATCATCAAGGAAAAACCGCAAACCGAGTTCACCAACGTGACGCTCAAATCTCATACGCAAACACCGAAAGAGCTGGCTAAGTTCAAACAGTACACCATGTGTATCAACTGTATGCTGTGCTATCAGGCGTGTCCGCAAGTGGCCGTGAATGCCGAATTCTTAGGCCCAGCTGCGAACGCATTGGCTCTGCGCTACAACTACGATACGCGTGACGAAGGTGCAGAACAACGCTTTGACGTGATGAATCTGGACAACGGTATCTGGCCGTGTACCTTCGTGGGCTACTGCTCCGAAGTCTGTCCGAAAAACGTCGATCCGGCCGGTGCGATTCAGCAAGCCAAAGCACAGTCCAGCCAGTACTGGCTCAAAGGTCTGTTTTCAGGCAAGGAGTAAACCATGAGAAAACCTTATCAAACCACACAGGCCTCCAACTGGTTCATGGCCAAGCCGTTTTACCAACGCTACATGCTGCGTGAAGTGACCTGCATTCCGATGGCGCTGTATGTTTTAAACCTGATGTCCGGCGTTGCGGCTCTGGCTACTTCGCAGCTCAAATGGTTGTCATGGATTGAAATGCAAAAAAGTCCTTTGATGATTTTGTTTACCGTCATTACTTTATTGGCGGCGCTGTTCAACACCTACACTTGGTTTGAAACCACGCCAAAAGTCATGAAGGTTCAGCAGGGCGATAAGTTCGTTCCTGAAAAAACCATCTTGGGTGCGCACTGGGCTGTGTTTGGTGTACTGGCCTTGATTTTGCTCGTCATCACCATCGCGTGTGCATAAGGAGGATACCATGAGCAAACCTAAAAATATGAAATCCATTTACTGGAGCTTGTTTGCGGGCGGCGGCATGATCGGCGCTCTGGTGTTGCCGACACTCGTTGCGATTTTGAGCCTGTTGCTACCGTTTGGTGTCGTGGGCAATCCAGCGACGTTCTACGACAGCGTATCACCACTGTTTCACAATGCGTTTTTCTATATCCTCATCGTGGGTGTTTTGTTCCTGATGTTGTGGCATACCGCGCATCGCTTCTACTATGTGCTGCATGACTTTCACATCCATGTGAACATCACCACACGCTACATTTTGTACGCATTGGTGATTGTAGCGGCACTGATCACTTTGTTTGCAGGGTTCTAATTGGCATAAATCGGTTGATCATTCGCTGTGTTTAAAAAGGCGCACTTCAGTGCGCCTTTTCTATTGGACCTATTGGAGCCAATATGTGCACATTGAGAAAATCGATTAGGCTTTTTTACTAATAAATTCATAAAAAATTCGTTTTTTATTAATATATTTCAATTTATTGTTATTTTTAACTAAAAATTTGATCATAAGAACGAAATAATATTATTAATAAAAGGAGAACGGAAATGACTTCCAACCATCATCCCCATCCAAGTTCGGCGCCGCCCGAGTTGAATGCTTTGCCCCAAGGTACCGCTCGTGGATTGCTGATTACTGCGGCGGCTGCAGTGGTGGCAATCGCTTTGTATTATTGGTTGCCGTATGAACAAAATGCAAACAAAGGCTTGGCTCTATTGGCGTTTGTCGCCATTTTGTGGCTGTCCGAGGCGGTGCATATCACCATCACCGCGCTCATGATTCCGATTTTGGCCGTGTTGATTAAAATTCCGGAGATGACGACACAGCGGGCGTTCAGCTCATTTGCCGATCCGATTATATTTTTATTTTTCGGTGGCTTTGCGCTGGCGACGGCTTTACGCGTGCAGCGTCTGGATCGAAAAATTGCCTTATGGTTGATTTCCATTTCAGGTGGGCATTTGCTGGTAGCGAGCTTGGTTTTGTTTGCTGTAACTGCTTTTTTGTCCATGTGGATTAGCAATACGGCGACTGCAGCGATGATGCTTCCGCTAGCGTTGGGTATGCTTTCACACTTGGATCGTGAGCAGGATCGAAATACGTTTGTATTCGTGTTGCTGGGAGTGGCGTATTCTGCCAGCGTTGGTGGTTTGGGTAGCTTGGTTGGCTCGCCACCGAATGCCATTGCAGGTAAAGCGCTCAATCTGGATTTTGCCTCGTGGATGAAAATCGGTTTACCAGTGATGTTGCTGATTTTGCCTCTGATGGTTTTGGCGATGCTTGTGGTTTTGCGTCCAAATCTGAAACAGAAAATCAGCTTGGTCACAGAGGATATTCCATGGAATTTGCCGCGCGTATTAACCATGCTGGTCTTTGCCTGTACGGCGCTTGCATGGATTTTCGGTGAGCGACTGAAAAATGCTTTGGGTATTAGTAATCCCGATACATGGGTCGCGGTAAGCGCGGCGGTGGCTGTGGTTTTGCTGGGTTTGGCGAATTGGAAGCAGGTCGCGGATAATACGGATTGGGGCATTTTATTCTTATTCGGCGGCGGTATCGCGCTCAGCGCTATTTTGAGCCGTTCGGGGGCGTCTGCGGTATTGGGTGAGCAGGTCGCCAGCTCCTTTTTTCAAGCGCATCCTTTGCTCGTGGTCTTGGTTGTGACGGCTTTTATTGTTTTCCTGACCGAGTTCACCAGCAATACGGCGTCGGCTGCTCTGCTCGTGCCGATTTTTGTCAGCATTGCGCCGCAATTGGGGATACCTGAGTATGCGCTGGTAATGATTATCGCACTGGGCGCTTCGTGTGCATTCATGTTACCAGTGGCTACGCCGCCGAATGCGATTGTCTTTGGCTCAGGCTTGATTCGACAGCGGGAAATGGTGCGCGTCGGGCTGGTTTTGAATCTGATGTGCGTGGGTTTGATCACACTGATGGGCTATCTATTTTTAATGTAAGTAAAATCAAGGCATAAAAAAAGCGGGCATTTTTCAATGTCCGCTTTTGAATCGCTTTTGGTAAACGATTTTGAGGATAATCTTTAATACGCCTATATACGAATGATTTAGGCTTTTTTGCGTTTGAGGTAAACGGCTTGGTACACACCGGCAAAGAATGTACGCTTTTCCCAAGTGAATTGTTCGGCCAATTGCGGATCAGCAAACTCTTTGATTTCTTTGTGCCAAAGCGCTTCGGCAAATGGTTCCAATTTAGCATTGACCCAACGCAACAACCAGCCGACCGGATTCCAAGCAGCAGGGCGGTGATAGTCGACAAATACAATTTCGCCATTGGGCTGAATCGAAGTCAGCATGCGATTGATGATTTCGGTTTTCTTGTTATCCGGTACTTCGTGCATCAGGAAAAAGCTACAGGTTAAATCGTAATTTTGACCTTGCCAATCGGCCGCGTCGGTGTGATGGATGGATACATATGGCAAATGACCGATTTTACGTTTGGTGTGATTGATCTGGATGGTGGCTACGTCGGTGATGTCAAAATGACCAGTCGGGCCAACTTTTTCCGCTACTTTTTGTACCAAATCGCCATATACATGAGCGACTTGCCAAATATTCATACCTGGTTTTAAACGTTCTAAATAGGCGCGTTTGAGGCGAGGGCCGTTACCAAACAGCAGGACGTTAAATACCAAATTGCGATCCAGCCATTCAACGTTGCGCTCATTGACATAAGCCCAGTTATACACTTCATCCATGTACTGGGGCAAATGTTCTTCTGGCGTAGCAGGGGTTGTTTGGATGGTGGAAACGTTACTTGACGTTGCTTTGTGATGCTCCGATGCGGCGATTTCGGATGTTGTTATATTTTGCACTTTTTGACCTCACCTTATTTAGATTAAACAGACAAAATCGCTCAAATATCTTTGATTCGGACAATTTTGGCGAGCCTGATTGTATCAGGAATGGGTTAATTAATCTGCCGTAATTATAACGGAGCATGGGGTTTTCGAGTTAACATAAATGGAAAATATTCATTAGAAAAGCCTTTATACCCTATTGAATTTAGAATATTTTTTAAATTAAAACGATTGCATGCAGTTGATTTACCACGTTTATATACTCAGCGACGCTTTCTGGTGCAACACGAGGTTTGGCAATGTTTTGCATGCGCAATGTGTGCTGTATATAGCGGTAATGGCGATAGGCGTCCGCACATTGTTTCGCAAGCGTTGCATCAATCAAACCTGCATGACCCGCGCGCTCGAGCAGGGCGATGTTGCCTTTGTTATCCAGTAGTTCCGGATGTCGACTGGAGTGCCCCAGAACCAATCCCTGTACGCAAAACTCGATGTCCACCATACCGCCGGAATCGTATTTCAAATCAAATAGTTCCGTTGGGTTTGGATGGCCGGCCTGCAGTTTATTCCGCATAGAGGAGATTTCTGAACGAACTTTATCCAAGTCACGCTCCGTCGATAAAATTGAGCGGCGGCAATTCTCAAACCACGCCCCAATCTCTGCATCACCCGCACAGTAGCGCGCGCGAGTGAGCGCTTGATGCTCCCAGAACCAGGCGGATTCGCGCTGG
>CAYPYQ010000227.1:0-4064 GCA_964414735.1 uncultured Hydromonas sp. | reverse complement strand
AAACTCGCCGACTACGTCATCACCGGCTGGGGTGAAATCACCCTGCCGCGTCTGCTCACACAGATTTTGCACGGCCCCAAACCGCTGATGAAAGTGCATGTGGGCGAGCAAGCCAAACTGGACGAACTGATTTTGCCGTATCACCTGTACACCGATCACGATTTGGCCAAACGCAATATCTACGTCGAAGCCTCACGCGGCTGTCCGTTTAAATGCGAGTTTTGCCTCTCCAGTCTGGACAAAACCGCGTGGGCGTTCCCGCTCGAACCGTTTTTGGATGAGATGGACAAACTGTATCAGCGCGGTGCGAGGACGTTCAAATTCGTCGATCGCACGTTCAATCTCAAACCCGAAACCGGCCGACGCATCCTCGATTTTTTCCTCGAAAAAATCCATGCGCAGCCCGATGACCCACTGTTCGTGCATTTCGAAGTCGTGCCCGACCATTTGCCCGCGATGCTCAAGGACGCGATTGCACAATTTCCGCCGGGCAGTTTACAGTTTGAAGTCGGTATTCAAACGCTCAACACCACCGTGCAAGGCCACATCTCGCGCAAAACCAACCTCGCCAAAGCGCAGGAAAATATTCGGTGGCTGCGCGAGCACAGCGACGCGCATCTGCATGTTGACTTGATCGCCGGACTGCCGAGTGAGACGATGGACAGCTTCGCGCAGGGCTTTAACGAACTCTACACCTGGGGTGCGCATGAAATTCAACTCGGCATTTTGAAACGCCTGCGCGGCACGCCGATCACACGGCATACGCCTGAATTTCGCATGAACTACAACCCAGAGCCGCCGTATGACATCATCGACAACCGAGATGTCACGTGCGACGAACTGAGTGACTTTAAACTGTTTGCCAAATACTGGGATCACATTGCCAACTCAGGCCGCTTCGGCGAAACCCTGCCACTGATCGTGCAGCACCAGCCATTTGAACGCTTTGCACAGCTCACGCAATATTTAAAAAGCCAGTGGCAACGCAGCCACAGCATCCCGCTGGAAAAACTCTACATCGCCGTCGCTGAATGGCTCATCAGCACCGCCAGCGCGGACGAACACGACGCCATCCGCAACGCCGTTACCAACGACTACATCGCCAGCGGCGCACAAGGTAAACTGCCGTGGATGACGCGCGGCCTCACCGTGCAGACGCGCACGCAAGCGGGCGGTCATGGTCAGGCAAGGCAAGAGCGGCATTTGGGGTAATAAGTGGTTTAAAAGCCTCATGGAGGACTACCTCCTTGAGGAATCAAAGCTACGCTATAATGAAATAAACCCCTGTTAAACAAGGGGTTAGGTAAACTTAATTTATAGCTACTAATGTAACGGTTGAATGATAAACTATGCCGAGGTTGATTTCCACATATCCTGCGCCTTAACTTTTGTCATGGAAGAATAAGGTAAATCAGCAAGATGAAAATCATTTTCTTCTGTAACGTCTTCCAAAGCATCTATAGTCTTAAAAGAATTGGTGATGTCTTCGCGATTTTTACGAAGTGTCGCAATTTGTTCTTTAAATTGGTTGTCCATCATAATCTCCTAAGTCCAAAATTACCGTGTAAAGCAGAATCTATTCCTTGCTTTCTCAAGTAGTCAGTAAGAATGTCGTAGTATAGCCTAATTGTAGGATTTAGGTTATTGTCAATGCCAAAATCAATTACCTTCAGCTTTATTTCGTCATTCGTTAATTCTTTAATGCCGATTCCTCTGCCATGAGAATGCCATCGTTCAGGATTTCCAAGTATCTCGGCTATTTTAGCAGCCCTGTTGGTTTTCATTTTATCTGTAACTCTTTTGCCCCCAGTCTCAGTCTTAGTCCAACTCTTGAATTTATATTTTGGTAACCAATCTTTGAGTAAATTAATTGCGTAGATTTTTGACTGCTCAATAAAAAATAATTTTTCAGGGTCAAATTTTTTAATTAGCAGCATTGCCTCGGCTCTTGTTGAGTCGCCACGAACATCCTCATTAACAACTTTCATTAATTCATTAAATTTTTGTAAGTAGCCTGTAGCAGGCACTCCGTTTATCTGTGGATCAATGGGTCCGAGAACTGAATAGTAATCCATATAAAGCTCATCACCTGATAGAGCTAAAACAGTACCTGCAGAATAAGCGCAATTCGGAATGATAAAGACAACTTCTTCAAAATGTTTTCTAAAAACTCGAACGATACGCTCAACTACTTGTATGTAGCCACCATTTGTTTCCAGCATTACACATAATTTGCGTTTAAGTGGTTTTTCCTCCGTTTTAGAATCAACGATCGTTTCTATACAATGCTTGACTGTATCATCAAGACCATTAACCATACCAGACTTCATAAACATAAATTCCGCATCAAATTTTTGTTCAAGTGAAGCGATAAATTCAAATAATTGGCTAATAACTACATCATCAATACTAGCTTTATACATTTTTTCTCCTTTTTGACTTTCAAAAGTCTAATAAAGTTAGAGGCAAAATTCAACGCTTTATTTGATAGATAGGGTATAAAGATTCTTGTGTAAATGCACAGTCTCGACACCATAGTGCGTAGCCTCGATGTTACGGGGCGCAATAAACCGCAGGTGCATTGCGCCGTATGTATTAAAAATTTCTCGGTACAGAGGTTGAGACATTCGGTGCAATGCGTACACATCACTTATTGCACCCTACGCATTCCTTTTCTCACAACGCATGCACATACTGAATAAACCCTTCATTCACCGCCAGTTGATCGTACAGTGACTGCGCGGTGACATTGGATTCATGCGTGAGCCAATGCACTTTGGCGCAGCCACGCGCTTTGGCCATGGCATAGACCGCTTCGATCAGGGCGCGCGCGACACCTTGTCCTCGTGCTGCGGGAATGGTGTACAGATCGTTTAAATAGCAGCGCGGCGCGACCGACCAAGTGGATTCGTGCATAACGGTTTGAGCGATGCCCAGCATTTTGCCATCGACGTCAAATGCGGCGAGCGCGTCCAGCGGGCTATTCGCGTCGTGAAAGCCCGCCCAGTTGTGTGCGGTGGTTTCATCGCTCACGCTACTTTCATAAAATGCCAAATAGCCGTGCCACAGTTCGAGCCATTGCGCGTGATCTTCGGGGGTGTTTTCGAGCGGTCGAATGGTGAACATATCAGTATCCTTTCGTAAAATCAACAATGTGGTGCAGCGTTTGCCCCGCAGTGTAGCGTTGGTAATTGTCCCAAAATACCTTGAAAATATCCTGCGCAAAGCTCGGCGCGGAGGTGTGTGAGGTGAGTACAAGGTTGGGCGTGCCCCAAAATACATGATCGTCTGGCAACGGCTCGGTGCGGTATACGTCGAGTATCGCATGGGCAATCACGCCGTCGCGCAGGGCGTGCGCGAGATCATTTTCAATCACCGCTTGCCCACGACCCACGTTGACGAATACGGCGGTGGGCTTCATTTGTGCGAAAAATACGGCGTTGATGAAGTCTTGGGTGTGTGCGGTATTGGGCAGGGTGTTGATCACATAGTCGGCTTGCGGTAGGAATTCGGGTAGCTGTGCGAAGGTGCCGACTTGTTCGATATCTTCTACCACGCGAGACTGACTGGCGATGCCGAGTACACGCATACCCATGTGTCGCATGGTGCGCGCCACACCCGCGCCGATGCTGCCCACGCCGAGCAGCAGCAGGGTTTTGCCACGCAGTGAGCCGGCCGTTGAGCTGCGGCCGTCGTTGAACCATTGACGTCGTTGCTGGGCGTTATGATGGGCAATCACGTGGCGCTCGTAGGCGAGCGCGTGCGCGAGGATGAATTCGACCATCAGCGGTGCGAACACACCGCGAATATTGGTCAGCGTGTAATCCCGTCGAGACAAAGCGAGCAGCGGCTCTACGCCCGCCCAAGTGGATTGCAGCCAGCGCAGATTCGGCAGTTGGGGCAATACCGCAGCAGCCAGCGCAGGCTCTGCCAATAGCCACTGAATGTCGTTGTTTGGCGTGAGGTTTAACGTTTCCAGTTCGCCCAGATTGTGCGCGGTATACGCTGTGAAATCCGCTTGCTGCCCGCGCGCCAGCTCGGCGAAACGCGCGGCGTCTTTGGAT
>CAYPYQ010000226.1:0-4615 GCA_964414735.1 uncultured Hydromonas sp. | reverse complement strand
CGCGCGAGGAAGGCACCGAAACTTTGCCCCGCCGTACCGCTCATTTGAATGTGAATGGTGTCGTCCGGCAAACCATCGTGACCGTAGCGTTTGGCCACTTCGCCCGAGAGCATCGCACCGATGGAACGGTTCAAATTGCGCACCGGCTGCATGAATGACACGGCTTTGCCCTGCTCCAGCGCATCTTTGGATTTCGCAATCAATTCCTGATCCAACGCTTTGTCCAGACCGTGATCTTGAGTCAAGGTTTGGTAGCTGGTGTCATCGCCGATATTTTGTACTTGGTGCAAAATGCGCGAGAAGTCCAGCCCTTTGGCTTTCCAGTGGGTGATGCCCGCACGCATATCGATCAAGTCGCTGCGACCGACCAACTCTTCAAACGACCGCACGCCCAACTGCGCCATCAATTCGCGCACCTCTTCGGCCACGAAAAAGAAATAGTTCACCACGTGTTCCGGCTGACCGGTAAAGCGTTGGCGCAGCACAGGGTCTTGCGTCGCCACGCCCACCGGACAGGTATTCAGATGACATTTACGCATCATGATACAACCCTCAACCACCAATGGCGCCGTTGCAAAACCGAACTCTTCCGCACCGAGCAATGCACCGATGACCACGTCACGGCCGGTTTTAATCTGACCATCGACCTGTACACGCACGCGTGAACGCAAGCGGTTCAACACGAGTGTTTGCTGCGTTTCAGACAAGCCCAATTCCCACGGGCCGCCCGCATGTTTGATCGACGACAGTGGCGATGCGCCCGTACCGCCGTCGTGGCCGGCGATCACGATGTGGTCGGCTTTGGCTTTGGCCACACCTGCGGCAACCGTACCCACGCCGTTTTCTGCCACCAATTTGACGGAAATGGACGATACCGGATTGACATTTTTCAAGTCGTGAATCAACTGCGCCAAATCCTCGATCGAGTAAATATCGTGGTGCGGCGGCGGCGAAATCAAGCCGACACCCGGTGTCGAGTGACGCAATGCGCCGATGTACTCGGAGACTTTACCGCCCGGCAATTGCCCACCTTCGCCCGGTTTCGCGCCCTGCGCCATTTTGATCTGAATCTGATCCGCGCTGGCGAGGTACTCAGCGGTCACACCAAAGCGACCCGACGCGACCTGTTTGATTTTCGAGCGCAGCGAGTCACCCGCTTTCATCGGAATATCGGCCAACACGCGGTCTTTACCGATGATATCACCGATGGTTTGGCCGTCTTGAATGCCAGACGAACCCGTGCGCATTTCTTCACGGTAGCGACGTGGATCTTCACCACCTTCACCCGTATTGGACTTCCCGCCGATGCGGTTCATCGCTACCGCCAAAGTTGAGTGCGCTTCGGTTGAGATCGAACCCAAGCTCATCGCGCCCGTGGCAAAACGTTTGACGATTTCAGTCGCCGGTTCTACTTCGTCCAGCGCAATCGCTTTGCTTGGATCGACTTTGAACTCGAACAAGCCGCGCAAGGTCATGTGACGTTTGGATTGATCGTTGATGATCTGCGCGTATTCTTTGTAGGTTTGGTAGTTGTTGCGACGGGTCGACTGCTGCAATTTCGCAATCGCATCCGGCGTCCACATGTGCTCTTCACTGCGGTTGCGCCA
Organism: uncultured Hydromonas sp.; assembly: GCA_964414735.1. GTDB lineage: Bacteria > Pseudomonadota > Gammaproteobacteria > Burkholderiales > Burkholderiaceae > CTSOIL-112. The sequence goes on along the minus strand of CAYPYQ010000226.1, from coordinate 3,008 downwards.
TGCGTATTCACCACCGGTCGCGAGTTTTTCCAGCAAGTCTTGTTTCTCACCAAAGGCTTTGGCATGCATGGATACGGCTTCCTGCGCCACTTCAAACAAGCCCAAACCGCCGACGTTGCTTGGCGTACCTTTGAAGTATTTATCGACCAACTCTTGCTTTAAGCCAACGGCCTCGAAAATCTGCGAGCCGGTGTAGGACATATAGGTAGAGATACCCATTTTTGACATGACTTTTTGCAAGCCTTTGCCCACCGCTTTGGTGAAATAGGCAATCGCTTCGGATGGTTTTTTATCCTTGATCAAGCCTTTTTGCACCATGTCGGCCAAGGTCGCAAACGCGAGGTACGGGTGCACCGCTTCCGCACCGAAACCGCCCAACAGGGCGAAATGATGCACTTCGCGCGCGCTCGCGGTTTCCACCACCAAACCAGTGGAGGTGCGCAAACCTTGCGCCACGAGGTGCTGGTGAATCGCCGAAGTTGCGAGCAGCGCCGGAATCGCCAAATGCTCGGCATCCACGCCACGGTCGGACAAGACCAAAATATTGTGGCCGGATTTGACCGCATCCACGGCCAAGGCGCACAAGGAAGCCAACTGCGCTTCTACGCCCGCCGCACCCCATGCCGCCGGATATTTAATGTCCAGCAGGAAGGATTTGAATTTACCGTCGGTGTATTTTTCGATGTGGCGGATTTTTGCCATATCCTCAAAGCTCAATACCGGCTGCGCGACTTCGATCCGCATCGGCGGATTGGTATTATTGATGTCCAGCAGATTCGGTTTTGGCCCAATGAAGCTGACCAATGACATGACCATTTGCTCACGGATCGGGTCGATCGGCGGGTTGGTGACCTGTGCGAACAGCTGACGGAAGTAGTTGTAGAACGATTTATTTTTGTTCGACAAAACCGCCAATGCAGAGTCGTTACCCATCGAGCCGGTGGCTTCTTCACCATTTTGACCCATGGCTTGCAAAATCACCTTGATGTCCTCTTGCGAATAGCCGAAGGCTTGCTGACGATCAAGCAATTCAGATTTCGCCGTCGGACGCTCTTCGCTCGGGATCGCTACGTCTTCGAGTTTGACGGACAGGCGCTTGCTCCACTCTTTGTACGGACGTGCGTTTGCCAGATTGCTCTTGATTTCGTCATCCGAAATAATACGGCCTTGCTCGGTATCGATGAGCAACATTTTGCCCGGCTGCAAGCGCCATTTTTGCTTGATGTCGCTGTCGGCCACCGGCAACACACCAGACTCAGACGCCAAAATCACCAAGTCGCCATCGGTCACGCAATAGCGTGCCGGACGCAGACCGTTACGATCCAGTGTCGCACCGATTTGACGACCATCGGTGAAACACAATGCCGCCGGACCGTCCCACGGCTCCATCAATGCGGCATGGTATTCGTAAAATGCACGGCGCGTCGGATCCATCAGATCGTTTTGCTCCCACGCTTCCGGCACCATCATCATCATCGCGTGCGACAGCGGATAACCGGCCATCACCAACAATTCCAAACAGTTGTCAAACGATGCGGTGTCGGATTGACCCGGATAAATCAACGGCCACAGTTTGTGCAGATCGTCGCCCAAAACGGCTGAAGTAATCGCTTTTTGACGTGCGCGAATCCAGTTCACATTGCCTTTGACGGTGTTGATCTCGCCGTTGTGCGCGATGAAGCGGTACGGGTGCGCCAATTCCCATGCAGGGAAGGTGTTGGTCGAGAAACGTTGATGCACCAGCGCAATCGCAGACACTGTGCGCGGATCCACCAAGTCGCTGAAGTATTCGCCCACTTGGTCACACAGCAACAAACCTTTGTACACCACGGTACGCGCGCTCATGGACGGCACGAAGTACTCTTTACCGTATTTCAAGTTCAATTGCTGAATGCGGTGTGACGCGGTCTTGCGAATCACATACAGTTTACGCTCCAACGCATCGGTCACCATGATGTCCTGACCGCGACCGATGAAAATCTGGCGAATCACCGGCTCGGTTTCGCGTACCGCAGGTGACATCGGCATGTCTTTGTTCACCGGCACATCGCGCCAGCCCAGTACCACTTGACCTTCAGCGCGGACGGTACGTTCCAATTCCTGTTGACACGCCAAACGAGACGCTTCCTCTTTCGGCAGGAAAATCATACCCACGCCATATTCGCCCGCCGGCGGCAAAGTCACGCCTTGCTTGGCCATCTCTTCACGATACAAAGTGTCTGGAATTTGCAACAAGATCCCCGCGCCATCGCCCATCAGCGGATCGGCACCGACCGCGCCACGGTGGTCGAGGTTGATCAAAATCTGCAAACCTTGCGCCACGATGTTGTGGCTACGTTCACCTTTAATATGCGCGACAAAGCCCACACCGCAGGCGTCGTGTTCAGATTCGTTGCGGTACAGGCCGCTGACATTGGCCTGCGCACGCTCGGCGCTCTGCTGCGCCCATTCCTCAACCGTAGTCAAACGCATAGCGCGCTCAGCCTGCGCGGCGTTGGGTTGAAAAGCAATTTTATGTTCGGTCATCATGTTCTCCAGTATGAACGCCCTCACGTTCATCGTGACACTTCATTTTCGTCGATAGACGAGGGATCAACGGGTCGGCTGTGCCAACCGGTCTATATATAAATTCTCGGAACATGACTATAACCCCGATCCACATTTATGACAATCTTTATTAATTGGGGTCAGTATATTAAAATAAATAACAAAGGCGTCGTGGTTTTTATAATTAGGGACATATTAAATTAATGATTAAAAACAATAAGATAATTTTTAATTTCTTAAGTTAAAAATACAACACCGCAAAACAATCACCTCCCCCAATTCATGCCCCCTCCTTTTTGACTACCGACAAAAAACAGGCTTTGGCGTATAATAAGCGCATTTGTTGGACACCAACGCCATTCACCGTTTTCACACAAAAGGATCCCCATGAGCTCCGTACACGATTTCATCCAAAAAACCGTCAACGATTATCCGATCGTATTGTTTATGAAGGGCACGGC
>CAYPYQ010000225.1:0-3271 GCA_964414735.1 uncultured Hydromonas sp. | reverse complement strand
ACCACGCCGGCGTGCGATGAGGGCACGTCCAAAGTGGCTTTGTCTGATTCGAGTGTGATCAGCGTGTCTTCAACCGCAATGGTGTCACCCACTTTGACGTAGATGTCGATGATCGGGATATTTTTATAGTCGCCAATATCGGGGACTTTGACTTCGATGAGATTGCTCATGATTTTTCCTCTCTATGACGCTATTTTTTAAACAGTCCAAGGCGCGGGTTTATTCACGTCCAAATTGTATTTGGCAATCGCTTTGGCGACTTCTTCGTAGCCGATTACGCCGTCATCGGCCAGTGCTTTGAGCGCCGCAACGGTAACCCAGTAACGATTGACTTCAAAGAAATGACGCAGCTGCTCGCGTGTGTCGGAACGACCAAAACCATCCGTGCCCAAAACGGTGTAGCGCGATGGGATGTAGGCGCGGATTTGCTCGGCCACGGCTCGCATGTAGTCGGTCGCGGCGATCACTGGCGCGTCGGAGTCTTGCAATAAGGTTTCGACGTGCGAGAGTTTGCGTGGTGACAGCGGATTGAGCATATTGTCGCGTTCAACTGCTTGGCCTTCGCGTGCCAATTCGGTGAAGCTTGGTGCGGAGTAGAGATCCGCGTCCACGCCCCAGTCGTCTTTGAGTAATTGTGCGGCGGCGATGACTTCGTTGAAGATTGTGCCTGCACCGATCAAACGCACTTTTTTCGCGGCGTTTTTCGCGCCGGATTGGAACAGGTACATCCCTTTGATGATGTCTTTCTCGGCGCCCGCTGGCATCGCCGGATGCGCGTAGTTTTCGTTCATCACAGTGATGTAGTAGTACACGTCCTCTTGCTCACGGTACATACGGCGCAAGCCGTCCTGCATAATCACGGCCAACTCATACGAGAAGGTCGGATCGTAGGAGACGCAGTTCGGTACGGTCGATGAGAGCAGCAGGCTGTGGCCGTCTTCGTGTTGCAAACCTTCGCCGTTTAATGTGGTGCGACCCGCCGTGCCGCCGAGGATGAAGCCGCGTGCGCGCATGTCACCCGCCGCCCAGCACAGATCGCCGATGCGTTGGAAACCAAACATCGAGTACAAAATGTAGAACGGAATCATCGGCAGATTGTGCGTCGAGTACGAAGTCGCTGCTGCGATCCAGTCGCACATGGCGCCGGCTTCGTTAATGCCTTCTTGCAGTACCTGACCGTTTTTCGATTCTTTGTAGAACATCAGTTGTTCGTGGTCTTGCGGCAGGTATTTTTGTCCTTCCTGATTCCAGATGCCCAATTGGCGGAACAGACCTTCCATACCAAAGGTGCGCGATTCGTCCGGTACGATCGGGACGATGCGATCCTTCAGGTTTTTGTCTTTGAGCAAATGACCGAGGATGCGCACGAATGCCATGGTGGTGGAAATTTCACGGCCTTCTTCGGTGGCTTTGAGGAAACTGTCAAACGCGCCCAATTCTGGCACAACCAGCGGCTCATCGGCTTTGCGACGGCGTTGTGGCAGGTAGCCGCCTAAATCCATGCGGCGTTTGCGCATGTATTCGAGCTCTGGCGAGCCTTCTGGGAAGGTGACAAACGGTAGTTTCTCCAGTTGATCATCCAGCACCGGAATATTGAAGCGGTCGCGGAAATTGCGTACGTCTTCGATGTGCATTTTTTTCTGCTGGTGGGTTGAGTTTTGTGCTTCGCCCGAGCCGCCCATGCCGTAGCCTTTGATGGTGTGTGCCAACACGACGGTCGGACGGTCAACGGATTCGTTGGCGGCTTTGAAGGCGGCAAAAATTTTGTACGGATCGTGCCCGCCACGGTTCAGCGCCCAGATGTCGTCGTCATCCCAGTCGGCGATGAGCTCTTGCAATTCAGGCGTGTTGAATAAGGTGTCGCGGATGTACTGTGCATTTTTCGCACGCATGGTTTGGAACTCGCCATCGACCATTTCGCCCAGACGTTTGACCAACAGGCCTTTTTTGTCACGGGCAAACAGGGTGTCCCATTTACGTCCCCAAACCAGTTTGATGACGTTCCAGCCGGAGCCGCGGAATTCGGATTCGAGTTCCTGAATGATCTTGCCGTTGCCACGCACCGGGCCGTCCAGACGCTGCAAATTACAGTTGATGACGAATACCAAATTGTTCAATTTTTCACGGCCGGCCATACCGATGGCGCCGAGTGATTCGGGTTCGTCTGTTTCGCCATCCCCCAAAAACGCCCAGACTTTGCGGTTTTCGGCGTTGACCAAACCACGGCTGTGCAGGTATTTCATGAAGCGCGCTTGATAAATCGCCATGATCGGACCCAAACCCATGGATACCGTCGGGAATTGCCAGAAATCCGGCATCAAATATGGGTGCGGATAGGAGGCAATGCCTTTGCCGTCGACCTCTTGACGGAAATTGGTCAGCTGCTCTTCGGACAAACGACCGAGCAAAAATGCGCGCGAGTACACACCGGGCGCTGAATGACCCTGAACGAAAATCAAGTCACCGCCGTGCTTTTCAGACGGGGCGTGCCAAAAGTGGTTGTACCCCACTTCATACAAGGTCGCGGCGGATTGGAACGAGGCGATGTGACCGCCGACGTTGGTGGTCTTGTTCGCTTTCAGAACCATCGCCATCGCATTCCAACGTACGAACGAACGGATGCGGTGCTCAATCGCCTGATCACCCGGCAATGGTGGTTGCTGATCCACCCCGATGGTATTGATGTACGGGGTTTGGGTGTGAAAAGCTTGCAATACGCCATTGGTACGTGCGTGAGCAATCTGCTGGTCAATCAGATAAGCCGTGCGCTCAGAGCCGTGATGGTCAATGACATTGTCCAACGCCTCGAGCCACTCCTGCGTTTCCTGAGGGTCGGTATCGACGTAATTTTTATTGACTTCAGATTGAGAGGCGGTCATGTGAATGCTCCTTGAGTAAGCAGAGCGTTTGGCTCCGGTGTTTGGCTTGATGTACACGATTACTTGGTGCGATCAATGGTGATCGACATCAAGGATAGATATTAGCAGACTTATTTTAGGACAATGTGACGGTCTGCGCAAGCTATTTTTCATTTTACGGTTTTTGATTTTATAATATGAAAATAAATTTGGTCGCCATGGTTTGATGGCGAGATTTTTATGGAAATATTCTGAGAAAACAAGCTCTTGTATTGGAGCAGACTGTTTCGTTCAAATGGCTTGTGTGATGTGCAGGCTGTGTTTATAATCCTTCGAACGATCGTTCTGAAAACGATTTTTTAGAAAAATAACATAAATATTTCCACTGGAGACCGCATGAGCCTACCGCACGC
>CAYPYQ010000224.1:0-1914 GCA_964414735.1 uncultured Hydromonas sp. | reverse complement strand
CGCGTTTGCTTGACCGTGTTCCAACCCATGTGCGGCACTTTGAGTGGCGCACCGTTTTCATCACGCGCGTCTTCTACACGAAAGCGCACCACCTCACCAGCGAACCAGCCCAAGCCGTGCGAGTTGCCTTCCTCCGCATGGCCGAACAGCATTTGCTCGCCCACACACACGCCCAGCAGCGGTTTGGTTTTTACGCCTTCGGTCAATGCCTCGAGCAAACCGCTCGCACGCAGATTCGCCATGCAGTCGGGCATTGCGCCCTGTCCGGGCAAAATCAATCGTTCGGCTGCGCGCACCACCTCCGGATCATGCGTGATGCGCACATCACACTCGGGCGCTGCGGTTTTCATCGCCTGCGCCACACTGCGCAGATTGCCCATACCGTAATCTAAAATTGCAATTAAATTCATAACTCATTCACATCATTTGGCCAGCGCCGGAATCATCGTCGTCAAACCATCCACGATAAATTCCACCGCCACCGCCGCGACCAGCAAACCCATGATTCGCGTCGCAATATTAATCCCAATGCGCCCCAGCGTTCGCGCAATCGGCTGCGCCATCTGCAAAGTCAACCACACCAGCGCCGCAATCACCACGCCACTGCCAATGATGACCAAATAGTCCATCGTGCGTTTTGCATTATGCGCCATCACAATCACCGTACTCATCGCACCCGGCCCTGTGAGCAGCGGAATGCCCAACGGCACCACGCCGATGGTGTGTTTATGCTCCGCCTCGTCGCGTTCCTCCATCGTGGTGCGCGCACCACCCGGCTGCGCGTTCAACATATTCAACGCCATCAGCAAAATCAGCAAACCACCCGACACCTGCAACGACGCAGTGGAAATCCCAAAAAACTTAATGATGTGCTCGCCCAACAGCGCACACACCACAATCACGGCCACCACAGTCAATGACGCCGCGCGAATCGCATTTTTCTTTTGTGCTTTTGTAAAATCATGCGTCAAACTGATGAACATGGGCAGCACACCCAGCGGATTCACCAGCGCGATCAAGGCGACGAAGACTTTAAGATAATCCATATTGTTTACCCGACCAAAGTCCCTTTGGTTGAAGCCACCGTATCTGCCGCGCGCGCATCAATCGCCACCGCCATACGCAGCGCACGACCGAAGGCTTTGAACACCGTTTCGATCTGATGATGCGCATTCACGCCACGCAGATTATCAATGTGCAAAGTCACCTGCGCATGATTCACAAAGCCGTGGAAAAACTCGCCGGTCAAATCCACGTCAAAATTACCGACACGCGCACGCGTGTACGGCACGTGCAATTCCAAACCCGGACGACCCGAAAAATCAATCACCACGCGCGAGAGCGCCTCATCCAGCGGCACATACGCGTGACCATAGCGCACCATGCCTTTTTTATCACCGACCGCTTGGGCAAACGCCTGACCCAGCGCAATCCCGACATCCTCCACCGTGTGATGGTCATCAATGTGCGTGTCGCCTTTCGCCTTCACCGTCAAATCCATCAAGCCATGACGCGCGATCTGATCGAGCATGTGATCCAAAAAAGGCACGCCCGAGTCCAACTGCGCCACGCCCGTACCGTCGAGGTTCAGCATGATCTCGATTTGCGTTTCCGACGTATTGCGCACCACATGAGCCGTGCGCTGATTGATTGGGGTCATTGCTATCTATCCTTCTAAACTCTTTACAAACTCGCTTGCAGTGCCGCCAGCATCGCCGCATTTTCCTCTGGCGTACTGATCGTAATACGCAAACAATTGCGCAGTAAGGGATGCGCCGCGCTCATATTCTTAATCAAAACGCCGCGCGCCTTCATGCCCGCGAACACCTCATCCGCATTCAACGAATCATCCAAACGCACCAGCACAAAATTCGCCGCCGTCTCATACACGCGCAACTGCGGCAGTTTCGCCAA
>CAYPYQ010000223.1:0-9066 GCA_964414735.1 uncultured Hydromonas sp. | reverse complement strand
ATTTCCGATGCGCATGTGGCGATTTTGATGCTCGATGCGAATCAAGACATCGCCGAGCAGGACGCGCACGTGGCCGGATTTATTTTGGAATCGGGGCGAGCGCTGGTGGTCGCGGTGAACAAATGGGATACCGTGGATGCGTATGAAAAAGATCGCGTGAAGGTCGATATCGTGCGCAAGCTGCCATTTTTGGACTTTGCACGTTTTCATTTCACCAGCGCGCTCAAAGGGCAGGGGATTGATGGTCTGCTCAAATCGGTGCTCGAAGCACATCGTGCGGCGTTTGCCAAACTGCCGACACCGAAGCTGACTCGCGTGTTGCAAGCCGCGATTGAACATCAAGCGCCGCCGCGCAAAGGTCAAGGTTCATCGCGTCCGAAACTGCGCTATGCGCATCAGGGTGGGCAAAATCCGCCGGTGATTATCATTCATGGTAATTCGCTGGAAAACGTACCGAAAACCTATCAGCGCTTCCTCGAAGGGCGTTTTCGAGAGGCGTTTCAATTGCAAGGAACACCGCTGCGGATTGAGTTCAAATCAAGCAAAAACCCGTACGCCTCGCGTGATTGAAGGGGTGACTGAAGTGAGAAAACCGTTACATGATGGTTCGTAACAACAGATTCACGCGTATTTGCGGCTTTTTGCGTCAAGCGGCCGACAAATAAGTCGTATATAAATAAATTGTGTTAAGATATTAACAACCGTGCTTTCGATATTTGTTCGGAATACAAAAATATAATTCTATTGACTTTGCCCTGGAGAAAAAAATCATGAACAAAGGACAGCTTTTGCAAGATCCGTTTTTAAATGCGTTGCGTCGCGAGCACGTGCCTGTGTCCATTTATTTGGTAAACGGTATTAAATTGCAAGGCAATATCGAATCATTTGACCAATACGTTGTGCTGTTGCGCAACACGGTCACTCAGATGGTCTATAAACACGCGATTTCTACGATCGTTCCAGCGCGTCCTGTGAATATCCAAGAAATCCAACCGACAACTGCAGAATAATCGGTCACAGCATCACGAAAATCATGTGCTTTTTTAAGCACATGTGATTGTGCTGTGGGCAATATTAGACCAACCCGCTCGCTTTGGTGAGCGGGTTGCTCGTTTTCAGAATACAAAAATAGGAATGAAATTATGCGTGCCGTTATCGTGGGCATTTATTTTGGTAAAGGCGACTTTGAAGCGTCGATGGAGGAGCTGCATCTGCTGGTGCAAAGTGATGGCGGTCAAGTGGTCGGCGCCGTTACAGGTACGCGCAAAACGCCGGATGCGGCATTATTTGCCGGTAGTGGTAAGGTTGAGGAAATCAAGCTGGCGGTACAGGAGCTACACGCCGAGATCGTGGTGTTCAACCACAGCCTCAGCCCTGCGCAGCAGCGTAACCTCGAAGCCAAACTCGAAGTGCAAGTCATGGATCGCACCGGCCTGATTCTCGATATTTTTGCCCAACGTGCGCAAAGTCACGAAGGTAAATTGCAGGTTGAAATGGCGCAGCTCGAATACCATCAATCGCGTTTGACCGGCTTATGGACGCACTTGGAGCGTCAGCGTGGTAAATCGGGTATGGGCGGTATGGGTGAATCGCAGTTGGAGATTGATAAACGTTTGATCGGCGAGCGTATGAAATACCTTAAATCGCAGCTGGCCAAATTTGAAAAGCAGCATCTCACGCAGCGAGGTGCGCGAGCACGCAGCAATACGCTGAACGTGTCGCTGGTTGGTTATACCAATGCCGGTAAATCAACCTTATTCAACGCTTTGACCAGTGCGAAAACCTATGCCGCCGATCAACTGTTCGCCACCTTGGACACCACTACACGTAAAGTGTATGTAGAAGGGGCGGGACAAATCGTGATTTCCGATACGGTTGGTTTTGTGCGTGAACTACCGCACCAATTGGTCGCGGCATTCCGTGCGACGCTGGAGGAGACGATTCACGCCGATGTGCTGTTTCATGTGGTGGATGCGGCGAGCAGTGTGCGCTTGGATCAAATCGATGAGGTGAATAAAGTGTTAAAGGAAATCGATGCCGATCAAGTGCCTCAGGTGCTGATTTGGAATAAAATCGACTTGTCGGGACACGAAGCACGAATCGAGCGCGATGAGCATGGACGCATTGCCCGAATCTATTTGAGTGCAAAAACCGGTGCGGGTATGGATTTGTTACGCGAAGCTTTGGTTGAGTTGGCAGATAACCATAAACCGGATTGGCTCAAGCAGCGTGAGCAGCCATCCAATGAGTGGTCGGATGATCCGCGCTTTAGAAGCATTGACTGAATGATTTCATACCAAAAACGACTGTTGGTCAGTCGTTTTTTATTGTTGATTGGTGGGAGGGATTGCACGGTTCTATATATCAAAAATTTATCAAAAACCCCGATCTTATATGGAATTGATATTTTAAATATGAGGAATTCTTGTAGAATCCAACCAAAGACGTGAGTGAATCATATATTTCCAGGGCTTTAAAATGTATGAGAGGGTAGGCATCACGTCTTTATTTTTAAGCCTAAATTTCATTTAATGCAGAAAGGTCTGGTATTTATGAATAAAATATTTAGAATCACGATGTGGGCTACAGCTGCCATGCTGATCGCTGCGTGTGGTCAACAGGCTGAAGCACCCAAAGAACAGGCTGGGCAGAAAGCGCCAGCAGCGCCGACAACCACAGTGGAAAAATCAGCAGCAGCTCCGGCTGCGGTGGTTCGGGAGTCTCTAATTAAGCCGATTGACGCAGCGGTGATTAAGGAGCCGCTGAAAGTTGAATTGGGTAAGAAACTGTATTTTGATCCACGTTTATCCAAATCCGGTGCGCTCTCGTGCAACTCCTGCCACAACCTGATGACCAGTGGTACGGATAATTTGACCAGCTCGATTGGTCATGGTTGGGTAGAAGGCCCGATCAACTCACCAACCGTATACAACTCGGTGTTCAATATCAAACAGTTCTGGGATGGTCGTGCGGACACACTGAAGGCGCAAGCCGGCGGCCCGATTGAGAACCCAAAGGAAATGGCTTCGACTCATGAGCATGTCGTGACGGTATTGAATTCGATTCCGCAGTATGTGGGTGAGTTTAAAAAAGCTTATGGCGTTGAAAAAGTGGCGATTGATCAGGTAGTGGATGCGATTGCACTGTTTGAGGAAACATTGGTAACGCCGAATGCGCGCTTTGATCAATGGCTGCGTGGTGATGATAAGGCGCTGACTGAGCAGGAGAAAAAAGGGTACGAGCTGTTCACCTCTACGGGCTGTATCGCCTGTCATAACGGTGCGGCAGTCGGTGCGACTTCGTTTCAGAAGTTTGGCGTTTATGGTAAATATTTGACCAAAAACGGTGCAACCGGTCGTGGCGGCGTGACGAAGAATCCGGATGAAATGATGGTGTTCAAAGTTCCGACTCTACGTAATATTGAGCTGACCTATCCGTACTTCCATGATGGTGCAGTGAATAATTTGGCCGATGCGGTCAATGTGATGGCGAAAATCCAGTTGGACAAAACATTCACGGCTGAGGAAAATGCACAAATCGTTGCTTTCCTGAAAACACTGACGGGCGAACGTCCGAAGATGGAGATGCCGCTGTTGCCACCATCCACAGACAAAACGCCTTTGCCTGAGCCGTACAAGAAAAAATAAGGTTTAGCTTTAGCTGCCTACAAAAAATCCCACGTGATGCGTGGGATTTTTTATGGTCAACTGTCGGATGGTTCACACATGCGGATATAGCTGCTGGCGTTCGATGGTGTAGTACCACCACGCTTGCGGCGGATCGCCCTGCATAAAGCGTTCGATGCTGATGAAGGTGTCCAATACGCATGGATCGTGGCGAACACCATCATGCGCACAAAGTTTTTGATACAGCGTCCAGCCGGATTGCCCGATCAGCTGCTCCGGCGTATGAATGCCGATGCGTTGTAAATCGCGCGCCATCGCCGCACCGACATTGGGTAGGTCCGTGAGGCGATGCAGTGTGGCGCGATTGACTCTGCTTGGATGCATATGGGTTGTATGTGTTTTTCAATATTTAATGCGTTTCCAGCACTTTGACTTGGTTGAGCTGTGTGGCCTGATGTTCGGCTTCTTGCGCTGCGGCAATGTCACCCATACCGCGCAATGCCTGTGCCAAGCCTGCGTAGTTGATTGCTTTGGCCGAGTCCGGCGCTGTGCGGATAGCATCCTCGAAGTTTTTCTTCGCTTGCCCCCAGACTTGCGCGCGCAGACACAGTTGACCGGCGGCGGTGGACAGTTGATGATCGTTGTAGCCTAAGTTTGCCCATGCGTCACACATTTTGAGCTGCGCGGTAACCGAGTCCTGATCCGCTGCGCGTACATAGTCCGGCATGAGTGCAGGACGCCAGCGCGTACGCATGGCTTCTTGGATCACGATGCGCGCGTCGCCGTAGGCTTCGCGTTGTAGCAGTGCTTGAATGTAGGTTTGCAGTGCTTCGTCGTCATCGCGGATTTCGTCCGGCATGTCCTTGTACAGTTTGCGCAGGTAGTCGAGCGACAGGCTGCTATCAGCGGACAGTCCGGCAATGGCGCGCTTCATCCAGTCGTTTTTCTGTTCGTGGGTGATGACGGTTTTGCGCTCGCTGGCCAGTTGTTTGACTTCGTGCCAGTTGTTGGATTGTGCTTGCGCTTGCAGCAGCAGTTCTTTGTAACGCTGGCTGTTTTTACGCAAATTCGGGGAGACTTTATCCAGTAAGTTCAGTGCTTGTGCGCTTTCCTGATTATCCAGCGCCATTTGTGCTTGTTGCAGGGCTTTGGAGTCGGCGAATTCGGGGAATTCGTCCAAACGGTTGAGCCATTCGGTCGCTGCCGATTGGTCGGCGCGGGCGTGTGCGCTGGCTGCACCAAGTACGGCGGCCAAGCCGGCGGCTTCGGGTTTGCGCGCGGCAATTTTGGCGGCTTTTTCGGCGTGATTCCAGCGACCTTCTTGCAAGGCGATGGTGGCGGTTTGCAGGGCGGACAGGGCGCGTTGTTCGCGTTGGTTTTCACGCCAGCCACGGAATCGTCCGGGCAGTGCGACCATGCCGCGGTACATGCGCCACAGCCAAAACAGCAGGGTGAATGCGATCAAGCCAAATAAAATGCAGACGTAGATCGAGAGAGTGATGCGCCATGAGAACCATTCGACGGTAACGATGCCGGGGTATTTACCCATGCCGTAGGCCATCGCACCGGCGAAAAGGATGAGCAGCAGTGTCCAGATGAGTTTACGCGTCATAGTGACACTCCTTTGCTGCCGTTATTGTTTGGAGCTGGGTTGGTGTTGGGCGTGGCGTTGTTGGGTACGGCGGTCGGCGGGGTAGATGCTGCGGCAGGTTTAACACCGGCTTCGCTTTGCATTTGTGCAGCCAGTTGCGCGCGGGCTTGGGTTAGAGCCTGCTGAACGATGCTGAAATCCGGTGTGGCAGGCCAAGCGGCGTTGTCCATCATCGGTTTGAGCGCGTCGAGGGTGTAGCCTTGGCCGTATTGTTGCACGGTGCTGTTGGCCATGCGTAGTTGTTCTTGCGCGGTGCTCCATTGGCCGTTGTGGGAGAGCCAGAGGGCGTACATCAGGTTGGCGTTGATACCTTGTTTGATAACCGCGGCGCTGGCATTATCCAAGGCTTGTACTTCGTTGGTATTGACGCGTTTGACATGGAAAATTTGTTTGAGCGTGGCGACAAATCGATTCCACCATCCGCTCGGCGCGGCTGATTCGTTGGCTTGCTCCTGCTCTTGCGTGGTGCGCACATGCAGTTTGTTGATGTCGGTGACGCTTTGTTGCAAGGCGGCGAGGTTGGCTTTCGGATTGAGGCCGTTCCACGCTTGGATTTGCCCTTCCACTTGGGTCAGCGCACTGATGCTCGGCAGCAGCGCGCTGTTATTTACCGCTTGCAATTGGTTTTTCAGCATTTGAATTTGCTGCAAGGCGTGTGCGGTGTCCCAGTTTTGATTGAAATCGGATTGCAGCGTTTGCCATTGATTTTGGGCATCGAGTGTAGTCATGAGCGTCGCGGTGACGGCGTTGCTGATCAAGGGCTGCGGTGCTATAGGTTGCGGTGCTGATTGGGGTTGTGTGAGGGGTGCAGTGACCTGAGGGTTGACGGATGTATTTGGCGCGACTGGCGTGGTAGCAGTTGTTCCGGCGGTAGGCGGGGTGATTGCTGTTGCGGTATTCGCATCGCCCGTCGTGGCTGGCGGTGTAGTTGGTGGCGTTGTGGCTGTGGCAGCCGGATTGGTGTTGTTATCCGTTGCGGCGGGTGTTGTGCTCGGGCTGGTTGTGGCGTTATCGGTAGTGCTGTTGCTTGTGTTGGATGCGGTTGGTTCTGCCGGGTTGAGTGCTACGTCGGTGGCTGGTTTTTTCTGTAGGATTTCGGGGAGGTATGGGTTGGCCATGCCGCGTTCGTAAGCCAGATAGCCCGCTGCACCAGTGCCTGCAAGGATCACGAGCAGCACCAGTGCGAGTTTGGCACCCAGACCGCTGGATTTTTTCGGCGCGCTGTTGGTGCTGGCGGATGGATTGTTGAGATTCTCTGGTGTGGTGCTCATGTCGACTCCTTGCTCCGTCAATGGGTTTTTCTGTCATTGTAATGCAATGCGGTGACGCTGTGGGTTTTTGCGCGGTGTTTGGCAGCGCTATTTATTGCGATAATTCGATGATGCGTGCGGCTAAATCAGCCGGTGCGTGTGCGTGGACATCGCTAAAACCTGCGTGTTGCGCATATTCGGCAATGCGGGGGTGCAGCGTGACGAGGGTTTGCTGTTGTGCGAGGCGTAATTGTGCGGGATTGAGCTGTTGCGTGAGGGCTTTGAGCCCGTCAATGCTGGTGATGAGTAGGAGGCTGTGTGCGGCACAGGCGAGGGTGAATTGCGCCATTTCTTCACGGCGCCACAGGCGAGGGCTGCGCTGATAGCAGCGCCAGAGGTCGGTTTGCCAACCGGCTCGCTGTGCCAAATGCAACAAGGTATTTCGTCCCTGTTCCGCGCGAATGATCAGTAGATTCTGAGGGGCGTTCAGTTCAGGATGCGCCGTAATGGCACGCCATAGTCCTTCGGTATCTTGCGTGTCGTTGGCTGCGGGTTGGATGAATCGGGTGTGCTGAGGCCAGAGCTGTTGCAGCGTGTGCATCGTTCCTTGACCCACTGCGGCGAGCCATGTGTTCGGTGACCAAGTCAGTCCGAGACGTGTCATGTGCTGATGGGTAAATTGCGCCGCATGCTGGCTGACCAGCATGGCGATGGTGTAGTTGGGCCAATTGGGGCAGATGCGTGCTTCGTCCTCAGCTGAGTGTAATGCGGTCAGGTTGAGCGTAGGCAAGTGATAAACCGTCAAACCGGCCTGCACCAGCGCCGTTGACAGCGCATCGGGATGGGTGCTATCGGAAGTGGGTGATGCAGGGCGGGTAATGACGACCGGACGCATGGGGAGGTTTACGCAGGTTCGGGAGCGACCCAATGGGCGAGTGCGGTGAGTATGTCTTGTGCGCCTTGTTGGTTCAGCTCGGCTACGACGGTGTTGCCAATGCGCTCTGCATCAGCGAGTGTTCCACGTGCTTGAGCGTGTAGGACGCGCGAGCTGTCGGGCAGGGCGATGCTGGCACGCAGCCAGAGTTCACCGTTATCCACCACGGCGTGCGCTGCCAATGGCGTTTGGCATGAGCCGCCCAATGCGCGTGATACGGTACGCTCGGCCGCAGTACAGGCGAAGGTTTCGGCGCACAGCAATGGTTGCAGTACGTTGAGCAAATCGGTGCGATGCGCGGCGATTTCGATGCCCAGCGCGCCTTGCCCTGCGGCGGGCAGCGCGTGTTCGAGCGGGATGAATGAGCGCACGCGGTCTTTCATACCCAGACGAATGACCCCAGCGGCGGCGAGAATCATGGCGTCGAACTGCCCCTCATCCAGCTTGCGAAAACGGGTGTCGAGATTGCCGCGCAGCGCCGTGATTTTCAGGTGTGGAAAGCGCGCTTGTAATTGTGCCGATCGGCGCAGGCTGGAGGTGCCCACCACGGCGCCTTCGGGGAGTTCTTCCAGTGACGAATATTTATTTGAAATGAACGCATCCTGCGCATTTTCACGTGCCGTCACACAGGCGAGCGCGAAGCCCTCGGGTAGGTTCATCGGCACGTCTTTGAGCGAGTGTACCGCGATGTCAGCCGAGCCGTCGTGCAGGGCAACTTCAAGCTCTTTGACAAACAAGCCTTTGCCGCCGATTTTTGACAGGCTTTGATCGAGAATCTGATCGCCACGTGTGGTCGTACCGAGGATTTTGACCGTCATATTCGGGTACAGCTCGGTCAGGCGGTCGCGGATGTGATGCGCCTGCCACATGGCGAGGCGCGATTCGCGCGTTACGATGGTTAGGGTGTCGGGTGTGGGAATCGTCATGGATGTATTCGTGAATTTTAGTAGTGTTCCGCCATGGTTTGGATGGTTGGCTTTTGTTCGGCTTCGGGTGCGGTGCGAACCGTGGCGGTAGTTGTGGCTTCGGTATGGGTTGTATTAACACGGCGTTGCGCGATAATCGGGCGCACCAGTTGATCGGTTTCGTCACTCACGCTCAGTTCAGGATGTGCGTTCCAGATCGGTGGCGCCATTTCGTTAAAAGCGCTGAGCAGGCGTTTGCCCCACTCGCGGTGGATCATTTGGAAATAAGGATTATCGTTGGTGATGCGGCTGAATTTGGTCACGCGCAAGGCGTTCTGTTCATAAACCAGTAAATCCAATGGCAAGCCGACGGAAATATTACTTTGCAAGGTCGAATCCATCGATACCAAGGCGCATTTGGCTGCGTCGTCAAGTGATAGTTCAGGCGTGATCACGCGATCCAAAATCGGTTTGCCGTATTTGGCTTCGCCGATTTGGAAAAACGGATTTTCCTGTGTGGCTTCGATGAAATTCCCTGCGGCGTAGACTTGGAATAGGCGCATTTCTTCACCGTGGATTTGCCCGCCGATGATGAAGCTGACGTTGAAATCCACATGAAACTCGCCGAGTGCTTTCGCATCATGCTCATGAATGTCGCGAATGGCTTGGCCGACCAAACGCGCGGCTTCAAACATATTGG
>CAYPYQ010000222.1:0-3019 GCA_964414735.1 uncultured Hydromonas sp. | reverse complement strand
TTTCGTCCGGATAGCTATTTCTACTATCTGACGGGTTTTACCGAGCCGGAATCGGTGTTGGTGATGTTGGTCACAGCGGATTCCGCCCGCAGCATTATTTACTGTCGTGAAAAAAATTTGGAACGTGAAATTTGGGATGGTTATCGTCTTGGACCTGAAAATGCAGTGGCTCATTTGCAAGTGGATGAAGCGCGTCCGATTGCGGATCTGGCGACGGATTTACCCAATTTACTGGGCAATACACAAGCGATTTTTGCACCGTTGGCATCGAATACCAAGCTGGATGCGTGTTTGGCTGAGGCATTGAATAGCACGCGCAATCTGGTTCGCAGTGGCGTGGGCGCGCCTGCGACGCAGCATGATTTGTATGCCATCTTGGATGAGATGCGCCTGCGCAAAGATGCGGTGGAGCAGCAGTGGCTGCATGCAGCGGGAAAAATCTCTGCACTGGGTCACATCCGTGCGATGGAAAAATGTCGTGTGGGTTGGCGAGAGTTGGATTTAGAAGCTGAGTTACGTCATGAATTCATGCGCGCGGGCGCGCAGGAAGTGGCGTATAACAGCATCGTCGCTGCAGGTGCAAACGCTTGCTGCTTACACTATCGCGCCGGTTTGACCGAGCTGAAGGATGGTGATTTATGCTTGATTGATGCAGGTGCGGAGTATGGTTACTACGCGGGCGACATCACGCGCACATTCCCTGTGAATGGCCAATTCACTAAGCCGCAACGCGATATTTACGAATGCGTACTTGCGGCTCAGGCCGAAGCGATTCGTCTGACCAAAGCCGGAGCCAAGTTCGATGAGCCACACAATGCGGTGGTTCGTGTGCTAACGCAAGGCTTGTTGGACTTGAATATTTTGGATCGCAACAAAGTCGGCTCGTTGGACGATGCGATTGCACAAAAAGCCTATCAGCCTTATTTTATGCACCGTACGGGGCATTGGATTGGTTTGGACGTACATGACTGTGGTGCATACAGCGTAGGTCAAATCACCGATCCAAACGATGCGAGCAAAACTTTACCGGCATGGCGCACCTTGGAAACTGGCATGGCACTGACCATTGAACCAGGGCTGTATTTCCGTCCAAGTGCGGATGTGCCTGAACAGTATTGGAACATTGGTATTCGTATTGAGGACGATGCGATTGTTACTGAAAACGGCTGCGAGTTAACCACGCGCGATGTGCCGGTTCAGGCCGATGAAATCGAACGACTGATGAAAAAATAATTTAAATCATGAATCGTTGGCAAGCGCGTTTTGCATCTGTGTTGGTTAGTGTTTGGTTAACCGGATGTGCTGTCGCGCCTGCGTTGCCGTCGGAGCAGCGTCCACATAATTGGGCGCAAAAGGTCGGTTCTGTCGAGCTGCGCACGGATGCGCGTTTGCCCAATCTTTATCAAGTATCACCGGTTTTATACCGATCTGCACAGCCCGGCGTGGATGGGCTGGAGATCCTCAATCAAAAGTTAGCACGACGCTACGGCCTGCCTGCGGAAATCAAAATGGTGATTTCCCTACGAAATAATGCGGGTGATGAAGCCTTGGTCAAACCTGTCGGCGTGCGCTACGAGCAGATTCGCTTTGACACGTGGCATGTCAAAGACGAGGACGTGAAACGATTCCTGCAGCTGGTGCGCGACCCTAAAAATCAACCCGTGCTGCTGCATTGCAAACACGGCGCCGATCGCACCGGCATGATGGTGGCGATCTACCGTATCGTTGAACAAGGCTGGAGTAAGGAAGCGGCCATTGCTGAAATGACGCAGGGTGGTTTTGGTTACCACCCGATTTGGTCGAATTTGGTTCGATATATTCAGCAGCTAGATGTGACCAACTATAAAAATAATTAGTCTGATTTCTTCTTGTATGTTATTTAAACCCGTTCTTTGAGAGCGGATTTTGCTTTTGTAAAGTATATAAGTTTTTTAATCATATCAAAAAATTATTACAAATTTATGAATTAAAAAATGTTTTATAAAATATATATAAAGATAAATATGTATTTTAATTATTTTAATGTTATTTGATACATTTATATACTGGCATAGTGTATTTCCGGTGTGGCTCTTAAGGATGATATTTTTTTATTCTGGTATAATTCAGCCCTAATGAAATTATCTATTTTTTCTATTTTTCCTCCGAGGTATCTATGTTTACGAAGATCATCAATAGATTCATTCTAAGCGGTGGTGTTATTGCATCTATCTTTTTGGTAGGATGCTCTACCGATGGCTTTACCCGAGTAAAGACAACAGATGGTTATCTAAATCAAACAAAAATAAAACTTCCTGACCGAATGTCAGAAGATATAGGTCGCATTGTTTTTATTCGCTCAGAGATGGTGAATAAAAACATTCCAACCGTATTCATCAATGGTCGCGTTGTTGGTTCTTTGCCGATTAAGCGTTATGCAGAGACTTTGGTGTGCCCAGGTGAGCAGACCATTCATATTGGTACGCGCACGGATGTGATTAAGATTGGTCAGAATCAAAGCTTTACTGTGGCGCCTGGCACTACACAGTATCTGCAAGTATATGAACTTAATGGGGAAGATTTTGGCTTTCGTACACTAACAGAACAAGAAGCGAATCAGCTCAGCAAAGGTTTGACCGAAAGCCAAATCATCAATCGCCATCAGCCGATTTGTAATGTACCGTTGAAGGTGCTTAAGCAAATTAACCTAGGTGCTGATGCGCTATTCAAATTTAATTCAACTCGCATGATTCCTGCAGGACAAGCGCGTGTAGATAAACTCATTCAAGATATTCAGAGTATGGGTGCGCCAGTGGAAAAAATACGAATCATTGGTCACACCGATCGATTGGGTACGGTTGCGTATAACGATCGTTTGTCGTTGGGTCGAGCGAAGTCGGTTGCTGATTATATGAAGCAACGTGGGCTCAATATCCAAATGGAAACAGAAGGGCGAGGCAGTCGTGAACAGGTAACAAATGGCTGCGACGGGCTTAAATCGAAAGCTCAGTTAATTAACTGCCTGCAACCCGATCGACGA
>CAYPYQ010000221.1:0-6651 GCA_964414735.1 uncultured Hydromonas sp. | reverse complement strand
GTACAGGTTGCGCGTCTGTACTACCATCAGGGACTCACCTCGGACGAAGTCGCGCGTGAGCTCAATCTCTCCCGTCCGAAAGTCAGTCGCCTGCTGACATTCGCCAAACAAACCGGCTTGGTCGAAATCCGCATCCACGACACTCAGGCATTGCCACTGAGTCTGGAAGCCAAACTCAAGGAGCGCTACCCCTTTCTGACACCGCATGTGGTCAGCGTGCCGCTGGGCAGTAGCGAAGACATCTGGCTCGATCGCGTGGCGGTGGCCACGGCGAATTTACTCAACGCTCATCTGCATCCAAGCCAAACGGTTGGCTTGGCATGGGGGACAACACTGGATGCGGTATCGCGCGCGTTAACGCCGAAAAACATCGCCGATCTGACGTTTGTCCAACTCAACGGCAGTGCCAATTCGCTTGATCTGGTCAGCGGTTTTGTCACCGACACCATTGCACGTTTTGCACAGAACTACGGCGCTCAGGCACACCTTTTTCCCGTACCAACGTTCTTTGACGATCCGCGCACGAAAAAAGCCATGTGGCGCGAGCGCACCATCCAGCATATTTTGGACATCCAAGCACAGGCCGACGTGTTGATCTACTCGGTCGGCAGCGTGACGGCGAAAATCCCGAGCCACGTTTATGTCTCCGCCTATTTGGACGAATCGGATTTGCGCGAATTGGCCGACGCAGGTGCGATTGGCGACATCGCCACGGTGTTTTACCGCGCCGATGGCAGCTTTGCCGATATTCCGTTTAATAAACGCGCCAGCGGCCCGAGCCTGTCCATCACACGCAAGGTGAAATGGGTGCTGTGCGTGGTCAGTGGCCTGGGCAAAGTCTCCGCCTTGCGCGGTGCACTGGAAGGCCGCTTAATGAACACGCTGGTGGTGGATGAAATTACCGCACATGCGTTGTTATACGCAGCAGATTGATGCGACCGACCACAAAAAAAGCCCTTGCATCATTGCAAGGGCTTTTTCATGTCAACAACACATTCAACAGCACATCAATGCAAAATATAGCCGTTGACCAACTGCGTATAGTCACGCACTTGCGCTTGCTGCCAAGCGTCATCATAACCCAACTCCTGTGCAACGATAGCGGCGACTCGAGGCGCCATCTCGCTGCTGGCGCGGGCATTGAGCAGCAATGCCCGTAAGCGACGTGACAATACATCTTCTACCGTGCGCGCCTGCTCCATGCGCACTGCCCAGCGAACTTCAGCTTCGGTATACGGCAAATCGGCGTGGAGTTTTTGCTGAGCACCATCCAATTGTTGAATCAATGCAGCATCGGTGCCGTACACTTTCCAATGATCTTCAATGTTCTCTTGTGACCAGCCATGCAGTTTCAACCCTTCGGTCACGCTCGGACGCGGCGTCCATTTCACCAACGTTTCTGCCTGATTCACTGTGTCCGCCCCCATGCGACGATAGGTCGTCCATTTGCCACCGGTCAGGGTAATCAGTCCACCCTCGCTGATGCGAATCACATGATCACGTGACAGTGCTTTGGTTTCGCTGCCTTCGGCGGCTTTGACCAATGGACGCAGACCGGCAAAAATACTTTGCACATCGGGACGTTTCGGCGCAGGGTTCAGGTATTGCGCCGCCGTGCGCAGAATAAAATCAACTTCTTCTTCCAACGCGCGCGGTTCCAGATCAACGTTCGGCACTGCGGTGTCGGTCGTACCAATCACCACATGATCATGCCACGGCACAGCGAACAATACCCGTCCATCTTCGGTTTTCGGAATCATGATGGCAGAATCACCCGGTAGGAATTTTCGATCCATAATCACGTGCACGCCTTGGCTCGGCGAGAGCATGGCTTTGGCCTGCGGATTTTCCATACGGCGAATATCATCAACGAATACACCGGTTGCGTTCACTACCACCGAGGAGCGCGCTTGGATCGTTTCACCGGTTTCTTCATCGCGCAGCGTGATGCCAGAGATTTTATGGTTCGCATCTTTGAGCAGGCCAACGGCGGGCGCATAGTTGATCGCAACGCCGCCTTTGTTTTCAAAAGTGCGCAGCAAGGTGATCGCCAAACGACTGTCGTCAAACTGACCGTCGTAGTACAAAATACCGCCCTTCAAACCATTTTGTTTCAAAGTCGGTGCGTGGCGCAAGGCCTCGTCTTTACTGACGTAGCGGCTGGCTTTTAAATTCAATTTGCCAGCCAACAAGTCATACATTTTCAAACCGATACCATAAAACGGCGCCGCCCACCATTGATACGCGGCAATCACGAACCCCATATCGTGCACCAGATGCGGTGCGTTTTTCTTCAGCAAACCGCGTTCGTGCAACGCTTCGCGTACCAGATGCACATTGCCCTGTGCCAAATAGCGCACGCCGCCGTGTACCAGCTTGGTACTGCGGCTGCTGGTGCCTTTGGTGTAGTCGTGCGCTTCGACCAGCAGAGTGCGATAACCACGGCTGACGGCTTCCAGCGCAGTCCCCAATCCCGATGCGCCACCGCCAATCACAATCATGTCCCATGACGGTGTATTTTTGATTGATTGAATGATGTCTGCGCGTTTCATAACTCGTTCCTTTTTCTTCTGATTAATCTTTTTCGACTGCCGCTGTTTACGGATGCCAACAACGGCAGTCCACTGACTGGTTTACAGCGGTTTTTCCCAATCCATACTGCGTTGCACCGCCCGTTTCCATGTCGCCATCAATGCTTCACGCTCGTCCGCCCCCATGCTCGGTTCAAAGCGGCGATCCACCTGCCACTGGCTGGCGATTTCCGCCTGATCTTGCCAGAAACCAACGGCCAAACCGGCCAAATACGCCGCGCCCAATGCGGTGGTTTCGGTCACACGCGGACGAATCACCGGCACACCAAGAATGTCGGCTTGGAACTGCATCATCGCGTTGTTATTACTCGCGCCGCCATCCACGCGCAGCTCTTGTAATGGCGCATGTGAATCCTGTTGCATGCATTCAAGCAACTCGGCACTTTGGAATGCAATACTGTCCATCGCCGCGCGCGCAATATGCGCTGCAGTCGTACCACGCGTAATGCCCACCAACGTACCGCGCGCATAGCTGTCCCAATACGGCGCCCCCAGACCAACAAACGCCGGCACGAGAAACACACCTTCACTGCTTTTTACCGTCGCGGCCAAGGTTTCCACCTCAGCACTGTGGCGAATAATGCCCAAACCATCACGCAACCATTGCACCACCGCACCACCGATAAACACACTGCCTTCGAGCGCGTATTCCATGCGATCACCCACCTTCCACGCCACGGTGGTCAGCAACTTGTTATTACTCGGAACAGCCTCCGTGCCCGTATTGAGCAACATGAAGCAACCCGTGCCGTAGGTGTTTTTCGCCATGCCGCGTTTCAAACACGCCTGACCAAACGTCGCGGCCTGTTGATCCCCAGCGATCCCTGCAATTTTCACGCGCGAACCGAGCAAACCTTCGACCGTTTCGCCATACACCTCACTGCTGGCACGCACCTCCGGCAGCATGCTGCGCGGCACATCGAGAATTGACAATAATTCATCATCCCATTGACCCGTATGAATATTGAACAATAATGTGCGGCTCGCATTACTCACATCGGTGATGTGCAGCGCACCACCGGATAATTTATACGCCAGCCATGAATCAATCGTACCGAACGCCAATTCGCCTGCTTCCGCACGCTGACGCGCACCCTCCACGTTATCCAAAATCCATTTCACTTTGGTACCGCTAAAATACGCATCCAGCACCAAACCGGTTTTGCTTTGGAAGGTCGCAACATAACCCTGCTCGCGCAGTTGATCGCACAGCGGCGCGGTACGACGATCCTGCCACACGATTGCGTTATGAATCGGCTGACCGGTTTTACGATCCCACACCACCACCGTTTCACGCTGATTGGTAATCCCAATGGCGGCAATATCACTTGCACGCAAATCCGCACTGCTCAGAGCCTCCAGCATCACACCGCTTTGCGTACTCCAGATTTCCGCCGCATCATGCTCCACCCAACCTGGGTTCGGAAAAATCTGACGGAACTCTTTTTGCGCCACCGCGCGAATATTACCCGAATGATCGAATACGATAGCACGAGAGCTGGTGGTGCCTTGATCCAATGCCAAAATATATTTACTGCTTTCCATGATTCACTCCTTTAATCCTTGAACAATCCACTCAAATAATATGCTCAATATCACGCGGCTTTCATCTTAGCCTGCTGAGCCGCCTTCGCACGTTTCAATACATTACCAATCACGCCGTCATAGATAAACGCGCCGACCAACGCCCCCACAATCGGACCGACTACCGGCACAATCCAAATATTCGTCCCATCCGTCAAACCATTGTGTTGGAAACCCGCAATCGCAGAGAATATACGCGGACCCAAATCACGTGCCGGATTGATTGCATAACCATGCATCGTCCCCAAAGAAATACCAATCGCCATCACTGCAAACGCCACAGCCAAAGCCGTCCATGTCGCGCCACCTGCGTTATTATTTTGGTCACCAATCGCCAAGATCAACGCCATCAGCAAAGCAGTACCCACCACTTGATCAATAAAACCCGGCCAAAATCCCGGAACCGCAGGGAAAGTCGAAAATACGCCAGCGGTATGCTCCAAACTCGGATCAAACATCACCCATTTCGCATGATAAACCGCGAACACAATCGCCGCGCCCAAGAATGCACCAATGAACTGACCGGCCACATAATGCGGCACTTTCGCCCATGGAAAGCGTTTGGTCGCTGCCAGCGCAATACTCACCGCCGGATTCAAATGCGCACCACTCACGCCAGCACTCACAAAAATCCCCATCAAAACCGCAAACCCCCAGCCCAAGGTGATATTCGTATAACCACCAAACGCCGATAATGCCGGCGCCCCCGGATTAGAAAAAATCACCACCGTCGCCACCACACCACAACCAAAAATAATCAACACCATCGTGCCCAACAACTCGGCCAAAAACTCCTGCATCGCTGTGAATCTCATCATGCACCTCCAAATGCAATATTAAAAAGATTGAAACCAAACTAATGACGCAGTATTATTTGTACGCTTGTTTTGAACATTCGTCAACAAATTTAGAACATACGTTCAATAAAATTTAGTATGAAAAATGAACTGAATAATCATTTTTTTATTATCAATTTCGCCCAGAAGCCTAAAAATAGACGTTTGCCACATAAACGGCTTAAAGAAAACGGGCTTGAGAAAAACAGACATTTATCAAACCGGTCAACCGTGAGGTTACACAAACCACAGAAAAGTTATGTGTATTTGCCAATGTCTCGCCACAACGCAGAAAGACAAAAAACCCGCAAAACTCAGTGTTTATGCGGGTTGGATTGTTAACTATTGGCGTTGATTGTTGACTACTTGGTGCCCGGGGCCGGAAACCGCATATATTTTTGATTGTGTTGAACATATCGATTGTATTGATTAGAGCCAGTGTTTTAGCGGGCTTTAGCGATAATGCAGAATTTCTGTAATCAACACAATCAATCTAATCAACACAATCGGCGTTATAATTTACGCCAAATTTACGCCGGGAGGATTATGGGGACAATCAGGAAAGTGGGAGGTAAGTATCGTGTAGAGGTGAGGCACGGCTCTTTTTATCGATCGGGGAATTTTGAAACTCGCACGATGGCGAAAGCTGTAGAAACCCGATTCGAATCCGAATACCTCATTCGAAAAGAGCGTGGTTTTGAGCCGCACCCGCTGGGTGAGGCGATCGTTCGCTACGTGAATGAGGAGAGCGTGAAAAAGAAGGGCTATCGTTGGGAGCATTTGCGCGCCAATGCTTTCCTGCGCGACTACCCAGAATTATGCACCAAGGCTATGCACGAAATCACCGAGTCGGATATGACGCATTGGGCCAAGCGCCGGATGTCTGAGATCAACCAAACAACAGGGCAAGCACTCAGTCCATCGACGATTAATCGTGAGCTGAATTTCTGGTCGGCGGTTTGGCAAATAGCCGTCAGCAAGTGGAAATGGACCGATGTTAATGTGATCCGTTCAGTGCATCGCCCAAAAAACCCACCGCCGCGCGACCGACGCATCAGCAACAACGAGATTGACCAAGTTTTGAACGAATTGAACCGCGACAAAAGCCGCTCATCTCCTAAAAGCCGCGCGCTGGCACGGATGTTTCTGTTGGCGATTGAAACGGCCATGCGGCTCAATGAATTGTGTACTTTGACCCGAGAAAATCTCTACTTAGACGGCAATTTTGTCCGTTTGAGTGATACCAAAAACGGCGACAGCCGCGACGTACCTTTGTCAAAAGAGGCTCTGCGCTTGATTCAAGAGCAGCTCAGTTTTGAGCACAACCCGATCTTTAACCTCGACTCCGGCACAGCCAGCCGGATGTTTGCGGTTGCAATTAAAAATATCGGCATTATTGACCTGCATTTTCACGACACGCGACATGAAGCAATCACCCGATTGGCTCGGAAAATTGATGTGCTGGATCTGGCTCGCATGACGGGGCACAGGGACATCAATTCTCTGCGAGTGTATTACAACGCTACGGCCAGCGAGATCGCTTCGCGGCTGGGGTAATTAAAAATGGTAATTGAGGTCAGCAAACAACAAAACCCACGCCAGTCGTGGGTTTTGTGCGGATGGTAAAGGTCATTTTCAGG
>CAYPYQ010000220.1:0-1146 GCA_964414735.1 uncultured Hydromonas sp. | reverse complement strand
CCGCTGTCCGACGCCGAAATCTGGGTCACGGAAATGGGCGCGTGGGAGCGCAACACGGGACGGCTCTCGCGTCTGGTTTGGCAAAATGGTCGCTATCAGCGCAGCACCATTCTCGATAAACTCGATCGTCCGCACGGCATCCAGCTAGGCAAAGACGGCTGGGTCTACATCGGCGAAGCGAGCCGCATCATTCGTGTGAATCCCAAAGCCCTCAACGATGCGGGCAAAATCACCCCGCAAATCGTCGTCGATCATCTACCCGATGATGGCCATCATCCGCTCAAACAATTGCTACTCGATAACGACGGCAATATCTACCTGAGCATGGGCGCGAAAACCAATAATTGCGAGGGTAAAGACGGACAAGCTGCGAAATACCCGTGCGCAGAATCCACAGGCGTACAAGCCACCGCCTCGATTTGGAAAATTACCTCACCACTGAGCCAATCCAAAACCACCGTGTACGCGCGAGGTCTGCGCAACGCCATGGGCATGGCGTGGACGGTCAATGGTGCGATGATCGTGACCGAGAATGGCCGCGATTCGATCAATCAAGCGGATGCCAAACTCAGTGACGTGCGTTTACCACATGACGAGCTCAATGTGATTGATAGTGCGGGCAATGACTACGGTTGGCCGTATTGTTATGACAATAACCGCATCAGTCCCGAATACCGTGCGAGAGCGGCTGTTTGCCGCACTAAACAGCGTCCGGTGATATTGCTACCCGCGCACAGTGCGCCGCTCGGCATCGCCTACTATCCGCGGGAGGGTAGTATTGCTGCGCTGCGTGGGCGTTATTTGATTGCGCTGCATGGCTACCGCGATACCGGCCATCGGCTGATCGCCGTTGCTACCGATGCCGCCGGAAAACCGTTGGGCAAAACTACTGAAATCATCGGCGCATGGGCGCGCACCGACAAACAGCCGATGGGTGCGCCGGTCGAAGCGCGTCCGTCATCGAGTGGAAAAGTCTATATCACCGATGATCGTAATGATGCGGTGTTGCGGCTGGCTAACGAGCGATAAACAGATATATCTGTGGTTTGAACTTTATCGTCGATTGAGGGTTATGCTCCATTGTGGGCAATGCTAGTTGCGTGTTCAATCGATGCCTTGGTTTGCTCGGGCAAACTGCTCGCAATA
>CAYPYQ010000219.1:0-6783 GCA_964414735.1 uncultured Hydromonas sp. | reverse complement strand
TTTTTATGAGTTCAATCATTAACGTTTGTTGGCCTTCACAATCGGAATGCCCAATTGTTTGAGTTTGCGATACAGATGTGTACGCTCCAGACCGGTGCGCTCGGCAACGCGTGTGATATTCGCATTTTCGCGTTCCAGATGAAATTCAAAATAAATGCGTTCGAACCGATCGCGAGCTTCACGCAAATCGAGCGTCAGGTCAATCTGCGCCAGCAGTTGCTCGGTCGGTGATAGGTGCGTGGCGGGAGCGGTGCTGACCACGGATTCTTGGTTTGCCGGTGTGCTGTACACAGAGCCGGCTACGACGCTGGCAGGGACGGCTACCGCGGTGGCTGAGCCGTTACTGACGCCAGAGTTGTGTTCGCTCGCAGAGGCATTCGGTTCGATTTTTGGTTTAGCCGCTGAGGCGGACATTTGAGAGACGACTTCTTTGATATCTGGTGCGGATGAGCGGGATAAGCCTTGTGCCACGGTGTGCAGCAGGCGTTGCAGCGTGATGGGTTTTTCGAGAAAGTCCAAAGCGCCGATGCGGGTTGCTTCCACCGCAGTGTCAATGCTGGCATGGCCGCTCATCATGATGACCGGCATGGTGAGCTGACCGTTGAGCGCCCACTCTTTGAGTAGGGTGACGCCGTCGGTATCGGGCATCCAGATGTCCAGTAAAACCAGGTCAGGGCGCATGCGTTGACGAACTTGCCTTGCTTGTTCGGCGTTTTCTGCCAGGGTTACGACGTGGCCTTCGTCATAGAGAATTTCCGAGAGTAGTTCTCGTATACCCATTTCGTCGTCAACTACTAAAATGTTTGCCATGGTTGTACCGTTTTTGTACTGAAATCGTTTGCTTGAGGTATCTGCTGTGCAACTTGTCGCATTATAGCAACTGTGTGGCGGATGTGCTGCTGCCTTCGTGTGCTAAATTTACAAATAGTATACCAATTTGCGCGCCTAAAATCTGTGCGCTGTTGTCTTTTTCTACAATATTTTTCACCCGAATCTGTGCGTGGTGCGCGTCGAGAATTTTTTTCACGATCGGTAATCCCAGTCCGGTGCCGTGTACTTTGTTGGAGTTGTACGGCTCGAACATGCGCGCCAGTACGGGCTCGGAGAATCCCGTACCGTTGTCGCTGATGGTCAGCTTGACCGCTTGGCTCGGCATCAGGCCGCCGGATTGCAAGCTGGTGCTTTCGGTTTGGATGCGGATGACCGGTATGCCTTCGGTGTTTGCGGGGTAGGCTTCAATCGCGTTTTTAATCAGGTTGTGCA
Source organism: uncultured Hydromonas sp. (assembly GCA_964414735.1). GTDB lineage: Bacteria > Pseudomonadota > Gammaproteobacteria > Burkholderiales > Burkholderiaceae > CTSOIL-112. Next base: position 5,520 of record CAYPYQ010000219.1, on the reverse strand, counting down.
GAATTTGGCGCAGCTGTTGCGCGTCGGCCCAAATATTAGGTAGATGGGGTTCTAACTGTGTACGAATTTGATAACGCTGGTTTTGACCGCTTTCGTACAGGGTGAGGATTTCTTCGATCAGTGCGTTTAGATCCACGTTGGCAAACTGGATTTCCGGTGTGCGTGCGTAGTCGCGGAACTCATCCACCATGTTTTGCAGGGCGGAGACTTGATTGACGATGGTGCGTGTGCTTTTCTCGAGAAAAGCTTGGCCATCGTCGTCGAGTTTTTTGCTGAGCTTGACGTTCAGTCGCTCGGCGGAGAGTTGGATCGGTGTCAGTGGATTTTTGATCTCATGCGCCAAACGTCGTGCGACTTCACCCCACGCCAAGGTACGCTGCGCCGAGATGATCGGCGTCACGTCGTCGCACACCAACACCCAGCTGTGGGTGTCGTCTTGTGCCAAAAAGCGCGAACCTTGGATGGACAGAGTCATGTCGTCGTGGTGTGGTGAGGCGGGATTGGCGAAGGCATGTTGTACGCGCCATGATTCGCCGGTTTGTGTGGAGGCGGGTGCTTGGATTTGATGCTCGATGACGGCTTGTAACTCGGCCAGCGGTGCGATGTCATGCAGGTGTAGGTGGATGTATTGTGCCAAATCGGTATGGAACATGCGTTTGGCGGTTTGGTTGTAGGATTGCAGGCGCAGTTGTTGGTCAAATACCAATACGCCGGAGGAGAGGTTGTCGAGTACGGCTTCGGAGTAGGCTTTGGCGGATTCGAGCTCGTGCTGGTTGTGCGCCAGCGTGGTTTGGGTAACGCTGAGCTTTTGTGCCATTTCGCCGAACGAATCCACCAGTTGTAGCATTTCGTCTGAGCCTTTGACCCGTTGTGGAACCAATGCATAGTGACCGGCAGCCACTTGACGTGTGGCTTGTGCGAGCCAGAGGATGGGTTGGATCATGCGGTTGGCAATCAGGAAGGCGGCGGCCAATGCGGCCAGCAGCGTAACGAGCAGAATGATGCCCAATGTAATGCGGTACAAAGAGCGCAGGCTCACGCGCGAGGCTTCGGTCGCTTGATAATCACGCAGGCCGTTTTGAATGTCGCGCACGCGGGTGGAGAACTCCAGTGGCATGAGCTTTTGCACGTAGACCCAGTGGGTTTGTTTGGCTGAGACTGCGGGTAGGGCTTCTAATGCATGGATGTACTGGCGTGGTACAGCCTTTTCATCATCGGCTAACATGTCGGCTTCATCCTCAATCTGCACCCAGTTGTGCTCGATATTGTTGAGCATCTCGGGCGTGAAGGCAGGGATATGTTGTGAGACTTTTTGCTCGTCGCCGCTTTCGGTTTGATCCATACGCCAGTTCACATCACCGTTTTGATTCAAGCCGATCACGGATTGCCAGCCATTGTCTTTTAGCCATGTTTTTGTTTGCGCTGAGCTCGGTGTAGTGGCTAAAGTGCTGCTGTTTTTAGCAACCAGTTGTGCCAGTTGCTCCTGCGTTACATCACGCGAGCGCAGCAGCCGATCGCGACCAAAGTCAATGCCGGCGGTAAGCGCGCTGTCGAGTTTTAATCCAAACCACGAGTCAATGGTGCGCGATACAAACAGCGTAGAGATGAAGAACAATAACACGCTGGGAATCACCGCCAGCAGGACGAATGAGAACGCAAATCGGGTTAACAGTCGCGTGCCGAAGACGTTTTTGCGCCAGCGTTGGAATAGCCAATAACCCAGCGCCAACAGCAGCGCCGACATGGTGAAAATGACGGCGATGTTCAGATACAGCAGCGTGGTGTAGTTGTAGGCAAACGAATCGGTACTGCGTGTGGCCAGAGCCAATGCAATGAGCAAAGAGATGCCCAGTACTATAATCAGAATCAGCAGGGCTTTGAAATGTTTGGCCATGATGCTAATCTCGCACAATCATGATGAGCGCGTGATCAGCGCGGGGTGAAGTTAAAGGTATACCATCCCGAATTCAAGCCCCAGCCCTGATTGGTCAGTGAGTTGAGTTGATAGGTGCGTGGCAGTTTGGAGGTGTTTAGATAAATGCGCACCGAGCCTTCGAGCGGCTCGCCGCTGGTGTAATCGGTCGGCCAGAGCACACGCCATTGGCTGACGCGCGAGACATTGAGCAGGGCTTCGTTGAGCGTGTTGTAGCGGTATTGATCGCTACCGGAGCTGACACGGTACTCACGGGTGAGGCTGTTAAATGAAATGCGCTGCTCACGGCTGGTGGAGGCGAGGTTTTCGTTCGACCAGTACCAGCGAGGGCGATTGATGTTGAATTCAACTTGGAACGATACTGGTGTGCCGTGATTGATCGCATCCTGCAATTGCTGCGGCATGCTCAGGCGAAAATCGGCGTTGAGCGCGTACACACCGTCTGATTGGCGCGACATAGTAGCGTATTGGGTACTGATGTCCGCATGCGCGTTGTTCATGCCCAACAGACCTAAGCCGATGACGAACGCCAAGTAACCGGCACGCATGAATAGGCGTGTCCGGCGCAGCAGCGAGGTGTTCATCAAAAATGCGGTCATATCACTCAATATTCGAACTTATCATCTATACAGCCACATAGTTAGCTTGTGTTTCCGTACCACTTTATACTTTTGTGTCGGTTTTTTCCAGCACAGCGTAGAAAAATCCATCGTGATTGCGCGTCGGTTGTTCATTCGGCAAAAGCTGTCCGAGCTCTGCGCTTTGCTGCAACTGCTCCAATTGCGGCGGATACAGCCGTTTTGCGTTGGGCGTATGTTGCATAAACGCTTCAATCATGCCACTACATTCTGTTGTAAAAATGGAGCAGGTGCAGTACACCAAACGACCACCAACGGCCAATACCTGCCACATTGTACGTAAAAGTGCAGCTTGTTGTTGTGCCAAGCCGACTAAATCGTCTGCCTGACGCAGCCAGCGAATATCGGGGTGGCGGCGCACAATGCCGCTCGCTGAGCATGGCGCGTCCAGCAAAATGCGTTCAAATGGCTCGCCGTTCCACCATTCATGCACGCGGTTGGCATCGGTAATCAGCACTTGTGCGGATAATTGGAGTCGCGCCAGATTGTCGTGGATGCGTTGCGCGCGCGCCTCATCTTTTTCGATCGCGGTCATGTGGATGTCGTTGTGTAGTTCCAACATGTGTGCGGTTTTGCCACCGGGCGCAGCACAGGCGTCCAGTACGCGTTGGCCGGAGCGCACATCCATGAGCTGCGCGCTGAGCTGCGCGCCGGCGTCCTGCACGGAAACCGCGCCATTGGCAAACTCGGGTAGTTGATTGACCGAGCAGGGCGTATCCAACACCAACGCTTGTGGCGATAGGTCGGACAGCTGCGTGCTGTGGCCGTTTTGTGTCAGTAGCTCGCGGTATTGCTCACGGCTGTAGCGTTGCTCATTCACGCGCAGCGTCATCGGCGGATGGGTGTTGTTTACCGCCAAAATGTGTTGCCAATCGTTCGGATATTGCGTTTTGAGCGTGTCGATCCACCATTGTGGATGGTTGTAGCGCGCGACTTCATCGGTTTGCGCTTGAGCAATCCATGCCTCGCGTTCGCGCAGGAATCGGCGCAAAATCGCGTTCACCATGCCTTTGGCGTGGGGTTTGTTGTTGTCAATCGCGTGTACGGTTTCGTTCACCAGTGTGAATTCGTTTTCTTCTTGTAATAACAGTTGCGTGAGCGCAACGCACAGCACGGCCTGAATCCATTCGGCAGGTGGATTGTTGATGTGGTTTTTTAGCCAAAAGCGTGTCGTGCCCCAGTGACGCAGTGCGTCAAAGGTCAGGCGCTGCACGTTCGGGCGTGCTTGTTCGTCCATCGGCACTTGGGCGAGCAGTTGTTGCAGTGAGTAGCCTTGATTCACCGCGACCAGTAAATACGCGGCCAGTGAGATTTGATAGGCCAGTCCGCTCGGTGGCAGGCGATAGACATGAATTTTGCTGATGTCCATGCGTTCGTTGATCGCCTCTTCCGGCTCATTCGCGGATGCGTTCAGGTGTGCTGGTTTGGAAAATCGACTGCGGTCGGTTTTTCGCTGATCCGATGTGCGTGCAATGTTGCGAACGGGTTGGGTGTTGCGTTTATCAGTATGAGCACTGGCGCGTGCTTCTGAGTGTGTCTCTGTACGTGCTTTTGTGCGAGTATTGGTAGAACGAGCGGTTTTTTTATCAGTGGATGGGCGAGCAGATCGTTGTATGGGCGCTGGCTTTTTTGCGAGATTGCTGCTGCGCACAGCGGGGCGTTTTTTGGCGGGTGTCGGGCTGGTGGCTTGGGGTTTTAAACTTAATGTACCGCGTTTGTTGTCTGTGTTCATGATGTGGCCTAGTCGGTTGGCAAGGTATTGGAAAGCATCATTATATCGGATAAGTGCTGTGGATAAGCGCATGTCTTCGCGCCGAGCGTGTGCGCTTTCGGCTAAAATGCGCGCATGAATAGCAAAAATACCCCTACTTTTTTCTGGCACGACTATGAGACCTTCGGTCTGTCGCCCGCCAAAGACCGCCCCGCACAGTTTGCGGGTGTACGTACTGATTTGGATTTGAACGAAATCGGTGAGCCGCTGATGCAATATTGTCAATTGCCAGCGGATTATCTGCCGTCGCCCGAGTCTACTCTGATTACCGGCATCACGCCGCAGTTATGCCATGAGCGCGGCATGGCTGAGCCGCAGTTTGCGCAGGCGATTTTGCGTGAATTATCCGCGCCGGAGACCATCGGCGTGGGGTATAACACGATTCGTTTTGACGATGAGGTGACGCGATTCATGCTCTGGCGCAACTTGTTTCCGCCGTATAAACGTGAGTTTGAGAACGGTTGCAGCCGTTGGGATTTGATCGACGTGGTGCGCTGCGCGTATGCTTTGCGCCCCGAAGGAATTGTCTGGCCGACCGATGCGCAAACAGGCAAAGTGAGCATGCGTTTGGAGCATTTGACCGCGGCCAATGGCCTCGCGCATGAGGCGGCGCACGATGCGCTCTCGGACGTGCGTGCGACGATTGCGTTTGCGCGATTGCTGAAGAAGACGCAGCCGAGGTTGTTTGAGTTTGCCTTGAAAATGCGCCATAAAAAAGCGGTGCAGGAGGAAATCGGCTGGCCGTTTGATACGAAAAAATCACCGAAGCCGTTTTTGCATATTTCCGGTATGTTTGGTGTGGAGCGACGTTATCTCGCGGTGGTGTATCCGCTGGTGCCGCATCCGACCAATAAAAACGAGTTGATCATTTGGGATTTGGCGGCGGATCCGGCGCAGTTGGTGGGTTTGACCGTGGCGCAGATTCGTGAGCGCATGTTTACGGCGGCGGCGGAGCTGGGCGAGCGGGGCATGACGCGTTTGCCGATCAAAACCATCCACATCAATAAATCACCGATCGTAATTGCGCAGTTGAAAACGCTGAATGATGCGCAATCCGCTGCGTGTGGTGTGGATTGGAATCTGGTGGAGCAACACGAATCAAACGCGGTGACACATTTCGCCACACTGCAAAAAATCGACTGGGCGGCGGTGTTTGAACGTGAATACGACGACAGCGG
>CAYPYQ010000218.1:0-5499 GCA_964414735.1 uncultured Hydromonas sp. | reverse complement strand
TTTCTCTACCGCGCCTTTATGACCGGCAATGACGACTTGACCGGGCGAGTTGAAATTCACTGCCTCGACGATTTCGCCCGTCGCCGCTTGCGCATCGGTACAAACTTGTTTCACCACCGCGTCATCAATACCCAAAATCGCGGCCATGCCACCAACGCCGACCGGTACGGCATTTTGCATGGCTTCGGCACGCAAACGCACGAGCTTGACTGCATCGGTCAGGCTCAATACGTTGGCCGCAGTCAAAGCGGAGTATTCGCCCAAGCTGTGCCCCGCCATGATGTCGGGCTTTGCACCGCCCGCTTCGAGCCAAGCTCGGTAAAACGCCACCGACGCAGTGAGCATCACCGGCTGAGTATTCACCGTGAGGTTGAGCGCTTCGGCTGGGCCGTTTTGCATCATGTCGAGCAAATCCACGCCGAGTGCGTCGGATGCTTCAATCACTGTATTTTTGACTACGGGCAAATCCACCATGTCGGCGAGCATGCCAACGGCTTGCGAACCCTGACCGGGAAATACAAATGCTAATTTCATCATTGATCTTTCAGGAGTTTTATTTGGATGGAATAATGTGGTTCATTAGAACTTCATCAACACTGAGCCCCAAGTAAAGCCTCCGCCGACGCCTTGCATCAGCACAGTTTGGCCTTTTTGGATGCGACCATCACGCACTGCGGTATCGAGCGCGAGCGGCACGGATGCGGCTGAGGTATTGCCGTGTTGGTCAACCGTTACAATGGTTTTTTCCATCGGATAGCCCAGTCGTTTGCACGCGCTTTGGATGATTCGGATGTTTGCTTGATGTGGGATGTACCAGTCGAGTTGCTCAATCGGCATGTTTGCTGCAGCCAGAGTTGCCTCGGCAGACTCGGGCAATACGGTCACTGCGGTTTTGAATACCGCTTGGCCGTCCATCTTGATGCGCGGATCACCCATGACTTTGCCTTGGCGAATTTTCGCGTCGCCATACAAAATGTTTGCTAATTCACCATCGGCATGCAGTCTACACGCAAGGATGCCCGGCTCTTCAGATGCTTGTACCACCACAGCACCCGCACCATCGCCGAACAGCACCGCAGTCGTGCGGTCTTCTTCATCCAGCACATCGCTGATGGTTTCTGCGCCGATCACCAACGCGGTTTTGATTTGACCCGATTGAATCATGGCGTTGGTCATGCTCAAGGCATAGACAAAGCCCGTACAAGCGGCCTGCACATCCACGGCTGAGGCATTTTTCGCGCCCAATTTGGCCTGAACCAAGCACGCCGCCGAAGGGAAAATCATGTCTGGCGTAGAGGAACCAATAATGATGAAGTCAATCTCTTCGGCGCTGATACCCGCCATTTCCAGTGCATTGCGCGCTGCGATTTCGGACAACACACTCACCGGCTGATCGTCATTCGCCCAGTAGCGCTGGGTAATACCGGAGCGCTCACGTATCCATTCATCCGAAGTTTCAATGCCTTTGGCGGCCATACGTGCCACCAGCTGTTCATTGGCAATCGGTTCATTTGGCAGGCAACGACCTGTACCGATGACCTTCGCATAAATAGGCTTGGTCTGACTCATAAATTATCTTTCTCGTTAAAATCGGAACAAATTCGCACCCCATGTGAATCCGCCGCCGACACCCTGCACCAGCACGGTGTGGCCTTTTTGGATGCGACCGTCACGAACCGCAGTATCCAGCGCCAAAGGCACCGAAGCCGCCGAGGTATTGCCATGTTGATCCACCGTTACCACGACCTTGTCCAGCGGAAAATTCAAACGCTTGGCCGTTGCTTGGATGATACGGATATTCGCCTGATGCGGGATCAACCAGTCAAGCTGTTCGGGCTGCATATTCGCCTGCTCCAGCACCTCGACCGCCACATCGCCCAGCGCGGTCACGGCATTTTTAAACACCGCCTGACCATCCATATACATATACGGATTGCCTACGACCTGACCGTTTTGGATGGAACTGGACACCTGCAAAATGGTACTCAGGCGCCCATTGGCGTGCACCTTGCTGGCCAAAATACCTGGTTCGTCAGAGGCAGATAATACCACCGCTCCCGCACCATCGCCAAATAAAACGCAGGTGGAGCGATCACTCCAATCAAGCATGCGCGAGAAAACTTCAGCACCGACGACCAAGGCTTTTTTCGCCTGACCCGCGCGAATCATCGCATCCGCCGTGGTCAACGCATACACAAAACCGCTACATACCGCTTGCACGTCAAACGCCGCCGCATTGTCCGCGCCGATTTTCGCCTGTAACAAACAAGCCGTGCTCGGGAACGTCATGTCCGGCGAAGTGGTCGCTACAATGATGAGGTCAATGTCCAGCGGCGCCACACCCGCCATTTCCAAAGCCGCATTGGCCGCAAACATCGCCAAGTCGCTGCTGGTTTGATTCGGGCTGGCCAAATGACGCTGGGTAATGCCCGTGCGTGAACGTATCCACTCATCCGAGGTTTCAATGCCATCTTTGGCCAGACGTGCAGCCAGCTCATCATTGCTCACCGCTTCGTTGGGTAAATAACTGCCTGTGCCGATAATTTTTGCGTACATGTCCCTCACCTTCGCCATTCATTGTGCATTCACTATAGGGTTGAAAATTCGCCAGAACTTTGCATACAGGAATCGAATTTAAACGAGGATTGTACGCACAACCACGCTATAAAACAAAACACGACCGTTCGCTTTTTAGCGAATTATTTTTCTATTTTTGATTATTTTGACTAAACTGACGCCATTTGCGCTTATCTCTCACGCTATTAACCCGATCTTTACGGCTAACGCGCGGGTCAATTTTTAAAGGCCGATAGACCTCTACACGGTCTTTTTCATGCAAAATCGTGTCCAATGAACGACGATGACCATAAATACCCACCACCATCTGCTCGATGATCCATTCGGGATGCTGGGCTAAAATATCACTCGCCAGCAGTGCATCGCGCACCGTTGAACCATCGGGCAATGACAACTCACGACAAAACCACGAGCCATCCAACTCGGCGTACACCACGTTGACCGAAATAGTTGGCTTATCCATACAGCACCTTCGCCTGTTTCACAAAGCCATCCATAAACGTCTGCGCGATCACATTAAAGACCGGACCAATGGCCAACGCGAATAGCTTATTAGCAAACTCATAATCCAGATCAAACACCACGCGCACGCCTTGACCATCCTGTTTCGCAGATGCCAACGCAATCGGCTCAAAACGCCATTTACCGATCAAATGCTTGAACGGCCCGTCACGAAAACGCATCTCCATCGCCGATGGCGGCGTATTCTGATTCACCGTGCGAAACGATTGATTTAAACCGCGAAACGCCATTTTGATCGTCACATCCATACTCGTTGGCGTACGGTTATGCATGGTCACACCACCGCACCACGGTAAAAATTTCGGATAATCCTCCACCCGCTCAACCAGCGCATACATCTGGGTTTGAGAATAAGGCAGAACGACGGTTTTATGAACTCGAGGCATAAGACAAACTTTGGTACAATAACAGCCAATATGAAAGAATAAGCGGCATTGTAACGAAAAAGCCCGCCAAAAACCACAGGAACCCCATGAGCATCGTCAGCAACAAAAAAGCCTACCACGACTACTTCATCGAGGAAAAATACGAAGCCGGTCTCGTGCTCGAAGGCTGGGAAGTCAAAGCCATACGCGCCGGTCGCGTTCAGCTCAAGGACACCTACGTCATCGTACGTGATGGCGAACTGTGGCTGCTCGGTGGCCACGTCAGCCCGCTGCTCACCGCCTCCACGCATGTACGCCCCGACATGACGCGCACGCGCAAACTGCTGCTCAAAGCCGATGAAATCAAACGTCTGATCGGCAAAGTCGAGCAACGCGGCTTCACCCTCGTCCCACTCGATTTACACTACAAAAACGGCAAAATCAAATGCGAAATCGCACTCGCGCGTGGTAAAGCCCAGCATGACAAACGCCACTCAGAAAAAGAACGCGAATGGCAACGCGAAAAACAACGCGTGATGAGCCAAATCAATCATCGCGATTAACAATCGCCACACCAACCACACAAAAAACACACGCATCACGCACAAAATCGCTATAATAGCGGCCTCAATGATTCATCGTGCAGTGCGGGTGTAGTTCAATGGTAGAACGAAAGCTTCCCAAGCTCTAAACGTGGGTTCGATTCCCATCACCCGCTCCAGCTTGGCACACGGCGCATTCCGATTGAATCGTTGTACAATGCAAAACACAACAGAGAGGTGGATGAGTGGTTGAAGTCGCACGCCTGGAAAGCGTGTATACGTTCATAGCGTATCGAGGGTTCGAATCCCTTCCTCTCTGCCAAAAAACTTGGAGTTATAATCTCTACCTCTCAAGTGGCTCTATCTATATATTCTATGTAGCTTTCTTTTCAGCTCACAAAACCACATAGATCAAAAAACATCTCACCAACTGCGTGAACTTTTCATTTCTATGCAAAATTCATACAGTATTTATCCGCAAACTCAAAAAACATCGCACCATTGAGAGTAATTAGTTATGCTTGCAATAACTAAAAATTAGTAGTAATCGTTTTTGCAAAAATGGTTGATTATTTGAGTTTAATCATAAAGCACTATACTTATTTAAATAAGTTGACTATTTTTGGCTTTATTCTTAGCAATTGACTCCAATTGAGAAAATTATGAATAAAATTTATAAGGTAGTGTTTAGTAAGCGCACAGGCACCTTTGTGGTTGCCAGTGAGCTTGCAAAAAGTGTTGGCAAAGCAGTAAGTACCATTGGGTTAATTGCGCTCATTGATATGAGCCTACCTTTAGATTTGAGCAGTATCCGCAATGCAAATGCGCAAACACTCCCTGAAGCGGCCTGTACTGCAGGAAGTGGTGGCACTATGTACGGAGGCTCTTCTACTTGTGTCAACTATGTTAATAACACTCGTATTTATCTCAACAGTTTAAGTACATCCACTTCAACAGCGGTGTCGAGTTTATCAACCGGCGTATCCAGCTTATCGACTGGGTTAAGTTCATTGAGCACCTCGACTTCAACGGCAGTCTCTAGCTTATCAACCGACATCAGCAGTTTAAGCACCTCGACCTCAACTGCGGTTTCGAGTTTATCAACCGGTGTTAGCTCCTTGTCTACGGGCGTTTCCAGCTTATCTACTGGATTAAGTAGTTTAAGTACATCTACATCAACTACTGCCTCCAGTTTATCAACTCGTATCAATAGTTTAAGCACCTCAACTTCGACTGCTGTGAGCTCGTTGAGTACTGGCGTCTCTAGCCTCTCAACCGGCTTGAGCTCACTGAGCACTTCAACTTCAGCCGCTGTAAGCAGCTTGAGCACTGGAGTGAGTTTACTGAGTACTGGTGTTTCCAGTCTATCGACCGGTTTGAGTTCATTGAGCACCTCGACCTCAACTGCGGTCTCGAGTTTATCAACCGGTGTTAGCTCTTTATCCAGCAGCGTTAGCTCCTTGTCTACGGGTGTTTCCAGCTTGTCTACTGGA
>CAYPYQ010000217.1:0-1493 GCA_964414735.1 uncultured Hydromonas sp. | reverse complement strand
TCGCCGGTATTCAGATAGCCGCTGACGTAGCGTGCAGGAATGCCGATGGCGCGGGCGGCGGCGAGGAATACGTGGGCTTGGTCTTGGCAGACGCCTTGTGCTTGTGCGAACGCTTGCGGTGCGGTGGTTTGCACGGTGGTTGCGCCACTGACGTAGCTGATACGCTCATGCACCGCCTGCATCAGGCGCAATGCTTCGGTTTCGCTCAGCAGGCCGTTATGTGTCTGAAATGAGCGGGCAAAATCACTCAGCGCGGTATCGGCATGGGTAAAGCGTGTCGCTTGCGTATAGATCAGGGGTGACAGTTCGCCGCTGTTGACAGGGCGGCGGCTGGAGGATGCGTCTTCGTTAATTTCTACCGTGCCTCGGACTTCGATGTGCAGTTCACGGATGGCATGGCTGAGCGTTAAGATGTGCGTGTGATTCCCGTATGCGTCAATCTGGGCGTGCAGACGTGCTGGAGCACCGAGATGCCAGTTGATCACGTTTTGTCCTGCGTCGCCCCGCGGGGTGAGACGCAGCAGCTGAATCAGGTACGAAACGGGGTCTTCGTAGTAGTAATGGGTGTTGTGGGTAATGTCAAATCGCATACCGATTCGTTGGCTATGAATGGCTCTTACCATGTGCCGGATTGAGCGGCACAAGGAAATCTTGGCTAATCTGCTGCCCCAAGTCGTAGGTCTTTTCTAAAAATTCGGTTAAATACTCATGTATGCCGTATTGTAAAACCTCTTCAATCTGACCGTATTGTAAATTGGATAACATTTTTCCTGCCAGTCGTTCGGTTTTTTTCGAGTAGGCGTTGCGCACATGGGCGATGTTTTTGTTTAGATCCGTCAGACAGGCGGCGAGTGAGCGCGGCATTTCTTTGCGGAAAATCAGCAGTTCGGCGACGCGCGCAGGCGTGATGACGTCGTGGTAGGTCTGACGATAGACTTCAAAGCCGGACACGGAGCGCAACAGCGCTGTCCAGTGGTAAAAATCTTTGGTATCGTCGTGCTCGGTGGTTTTGGTTGCGTCGTCACTCTGGATTTCAGAACGCTGGAAGAATTTTAAATCCAGCAGACGTGCGGTGTTGTCCGCACGTTCGATGAATGTCCCCATGCGTAGGAAATTGAAGGTTTCGTCCTTGAGCATCGTGCCCAGCGCCACACCGAGGATTAAATGCGAACGCATTTTCACCCAGTCAAGGTAGTCGCGTACTTGTGTGATCGCTTGGTCGGATTCGACCCATTGGCGTGATTCGAGCCACATGTCGTTGACGGTTTCCCACATTTCCGAGGTCAGGCTGTCGCGCACCGCACGGGCATTTTCACGCGCTGCCCACAGACAGGAGACGATGGAGGATAGGTTGCGCGTGTCAGTCACCATGAAACGCAATACGTTTTCAGTGGTGATCTCGCCGTACAGCTCGATAAACTGTGGTTCCAGCTCCGATAAGCCGAGCGTGGCGCGCCAGAGGTCGATTTCCAATTGCGGCTCGTGTGGCATCA
>CAYPYQ010000216.1:0-9473 GCA_964414735.1 uncultured Hydromonas sp. | reverse complement strand
CGGTCACACGCCTTTAAAATCGCCGGATAAATATCGCTCGGCAAAACGCCCAATTCGTGGTTCGCCATTGCCGCGGCTTTTTTCACATAGCCGAATGCGGCGATGAGGTACGGCTCGTTTGAGACCGGCACGCCGGTGATGTGGAAGTTTTCAATACCGCGCAGGGTTTGCACGCCGTAATACTGCGTATCGTCCAACTCGCGTTCGCCCAAAAAATCTGTTTCTTTCCGTGTGACCATGATTCACTCCTTTTTTATAAAAATATCAACGGAGCAGTTCAGCGGCCTCCAGCGCAAAATACGTCAAAATACCATCTGCACCGGCGCGTTTGAACGCCACCAATGATTCCAACATACAACGATCCAAATCCAACCAGCCGTTTTGTGCCGCCGCGCACAGCATTGCGTATTCGCCGCTGACCTGATAAGCGAAGGTCGGCGCTTGAAACGTCTCCTTCACCGCGCGAATCACATCCAAATACGGCATACCCGGCTTCACCATTACCATATCGGCGCCTTCGGCCAAATCCATGCCGACTTCGTGTAAAGCCTCATTCACATTCGCCGGATCCATTTGATACGTTTTTTTATCCGCCTTGCCCAAATTGCCAGCAGAGCCAACCGCGTCGCGGAACGGCCCGTAGAAATACGACGCATATTTCGCCGCATACGACATGATTTTGGTCAGCTGAAAATCGTGTGCTTCCAGCGCGCGGCGAATCTCGCCAATGCGCCCATCCATCATGTCCGATGGCGCGATCACATCCGCGCCCGCTTGCGCATTGCACAAAGATTGCTGCACCAGTACTTCGGTCGTTTCATCGTTCAGGACATAACCGTCCGCATCAATCAAACCGTCTTGCCCGTGCGAGGTGTACGGATCCAGCGCGCCATCGGTGATGATGCCCAGCTCCGGAAATTGCTTTTTCAATTCACGCACCACGCACGGAATTAACCCGTCTGGATTAAACGCCTCACGGCCATCTAAAGTTTTTTTGTGCGCCTCAATCACAGGGAACAGCGCCAATGCCGGAATCTCTAATTGCGCCGCGCGTTCAGCCACGCGTAACAGCTCATCCAAAGACAAGCGAAACTGATTCGGCATGCTCGCAATCGGCATACGCAGTTTTTCCCCTTCCGTCACAAACACCGGATAAATCAAATCATGCGCGGTCAAAGTGTGCTCGCGCATCAGATTGCGCGAAAACGCATCACGACGCATACGGCGCATGCGGGTTTGAGGGAACGTGCGGTTAGGAAAATTAAATGAACTCATGGTAGATTGATAGCAAAAATAACGGCGATTAATGGAAAAATACAGCAAAAATCACCAATCAAATTGTACTCCCTATTTTGGTGCAAAGGGTGAAAAACCGAAACGAAATTCAGTTTAGCAACAGCATTGGCTGGCGACCGGTGTATTGTATAATTTTGCCCGAAAAAAACCTATGAAATTGATGTGACGAGTCAAAAAATGAGTAATCCCTGTCTGAACTGCGGCGCGTGTTGCGCCTATTTTCGCGTGTCATTCTACTGGGCGCAAACCACTGCGCATCCTGACGGTACGGTTCCCGAAGAAATGACCGAGCCGATTAATCACCACTACGTTGCCATGCGTGGCACGAATCAAGCCAACCGTCGATGCGTTGCGCTTGATGGTGACATCGGGCAAACCGTCGGCTGCACGATTTATGCGCAGCGCGCTACGCCATGTCGTGAGTTTGAAGCGGGCGATGAACGCTGTAATCAGGCGAGGAGGTATTGGGGACTGGAGGCGTTGTGATTAGACTCCAATATTTTCATTTTACAAATAACGCTTTTTAAAGGACTACGAATCTCAAAGTACAGAGTTTTTAGGTGAAACTTTAATCTGTAGAGATAATTTTTTTATGTTGAAATTGTGTATACTCATTACAATTAAAAAACATATTACTCGAGGTGTTTCATGGACAAAATAACTAAATCTCTTTTAGATACGTTTTCCAATCAGTATGAGCTCAATAGCATTGAAGAGCACCAAAAATTTGAACATTTCTCTAATTTTTCAATAATTTCGAAACTATTTAGAGGAAGTTTTGAACTTGAAGATATTCATTCTGGATCTGGTGGTGATTGCGGGATAGATGGGATTTTTCTCATTGTAAATGGACGGTTAATTCTTGATGAAGATGAGTTAAATGATGTTGTTGAAGATACTCATTTCTTAGATGCAGATATAACCTTTATCCAAGCAAAAACATCAACCTCTTTTGATGGTTCAGCTATTGGAAGCTTTATTCACGGTGTTAAAGATTTTTTGAATGATGAGCCACAACTTAATCAAAATGAAAAAATAAAAAGCATGAAAGATGTCTGGGAGAAAGTGATTGAAAAATCATCTTATATGACTAACCGACGTCCTACTTGTAGACTTTATTATGTTTGTACAGGAAGGTGGCAGGAAGATCAAAATTTAATGGCAATTATCAATTCGGGAAAAAAGGAGTTGGAACAAATAGGAATTTTTGAGGAAGTTTTTGTAGATGCTTTAGGCGCTTCAGAAATTCAAAGGTTATTTCATGAAACAAAGAACAAGCTGTCTTCCACGATTACTTTTCAAAATAAAATTACACTTCCCGATATTCAGGGGGTATCTGAGGCTTATCTCGGGGTTTTGCCTTTTATTGAGTATTTAAAATTGGTGCAAGATGAGAATCAGGTAATTTATAATATTTTTGATGATAACGTGAGAGATTTCCAAGGTGGGAATACAGTTAATAAAAAAATCAAAAGCACGTTAGAAGAGGCTAAGTTTGACCTTTTCTGTCTGTTGAATAATGGGGTAACTATTGTTGCTTCTGATTTAACTCCAGCAGCGAATAGATTTACAATTCGTGATTATCAGGTTGTTAATGGATGCCAAACAAGTCATGTTCTTCACTCCTGTCAGAATATTGATGGTATAGAAAGTGTTTTTGTCCCAATTAAAATTATCGTAACAGAGAATGATGATGTTAAAACAAGTATTACTTTAGCAACTAATAGTCAAACAGAGGTCAAAACAGAGCAATTAGAAGCATTAAATGTTTTTCAAAAAAAATTGGAGTTATACTATAAAGCAGAGTGTAAAACTTTTCCTCTTTATTATGAGCGTAGATCGCAGCAGTATAATTCTGATGGAGGGGTTAAGAAGACGCAGATAGTATCAATTCCCATCCAGATAAAAGCTTTTGCTGCTATGTTTTTAGATTCTCCACATCTGGTATCGGGGTACTATGGCACAATTGTTAAGCGATTTTCGGGAAAAATATTTAATGATGAACATATGTACTCACCATACTATGTGAGTTCATTGGCGTATTATCGAATTGAACAGTTTTTTAGGAGTGGTGACTTAAAAACACAATACAAGAAAGCAAGATTTCACTTGTTATATCTTGTGAGACTTCTTTCAGTTGGCAAATCTCTTCCACAATTTAATAGTAAAAATATTGATCAGTTATGTGAGGCTTTTAAACGAAGGCTAATTGATGAAGAAAAAGCCTTGGCACTTTTTAAACTAGCTGAAACGATCTTTGAGTCATCTGGTCTTGATTTGGATAAGAAACAATATAAATCTGAAGGCGAGAGAGATATGCTTTTAGAGGCTTTTATTGCTTATAACGAAAGCGGTATTCCTAAGTAAAACAATCCTAATAAATTACTCCAAAGTCCGACACCAGCGGCTGAGCCAATGACTCGGACAGTCGGAGGTTTGCCACTGCGCCAGCGCGGCGCGTTCTTCGGCGGTGTTTGGGCAGGCGAATACGGTCGCGCCGGAGCCGCTCATGCACACATAGGCCTGCGGTGCGACGGCTTGCAGGGTTTTGTAGACCGCTTCGATTTCGGGTGCGATGATGAAAGCGGCGGATTGCATGTCGTTGGAAAACGGTGTGTGTGCGTCCAGCCGCTGCAGTTGATGTTCTAAATCGGGTATCCCTTCTTCGAGCGGCGCATGGTCGCGCACCAACAGCGGGTGCTGATAGACTGAGCGCGTATCGGCGTGTACATTGGGATTGACCAGCAGCAATTCGCGGGGCGGGATGTTCAGCGGGGTCAA
This sequence comes from uncultured Hydromonas sp., assembly GCA_964414735.1. Classification (GTDB taxonomy): domain Bacteria; phylum Pseudomonadota; class Gammaproteobacteria; order Burkholderiales; family Burkholderiaceae; genus CTSOIL-112. The sequence continues at coordinate 5,396 of CAYPYQ010000216.1, read as the reverse complement.
CTCTTCGCCCACGCCGCGTGCGAATGCGCTCGCGTAGGGACTGATGAAAAACGGTACATCCGCGCCCAGTGTCAGCCCGATTTTTTGCAGCGTGGCATTATCCACATTTGCTTGCCACAAATCATTGAGCGCCATCAATGTGGTCGCCGCATCGCTGCTACCTCCGCCCAAACCTGCGCCCATCGGGATGTTTTTTTGCAGTTCAATGTCTGCGCCGAGTTGTGTCATTTGCTCGGTTTGTTCGGCAGTGCTTGCGCGTTGCAGCAGATGTGCTTTTAAAGCCAATGCCGCGCGGTAAATCAGATTGTCACTCACGCTGATGCTGGCGCTGTCCGATAGGTAAATCACACCATCCGTACGTGGTGTGATGTGAATTTCGTCGCACCAGTCAATGCGTTGGAATACGGTTTCCAGACTGTGATAGCCGTCCGCACGCCGTCCGGTGATGTGCAGGAACCAGTTGATTTTCGCAGGGCTTTGATAGGTGTGGCGCATGATGGGTGACTATTTTTTAATGGTTTTTTTAACTGGTGCGACGGTTTTGCCGGATGCTGCTTTGCCAGATGTTGCAGGCGGCAGGAGTTTGTCCAAATCAATTTCTTCGGTCGGTGGCTCAGGTGTCGCGTCACCGGCGGCGTCCGAACGATGGTCTATGCTCAGGGTGAGCGTCATCGGTTCTGGGCGCTCGCGACTGACTTCAATGCGTTTGGCCAAGTTGGGATTTTTGAAGGTGTCGGTCACGACGACATGCCAGCCGTTTTCATCGCGCACTTTGGCCAGCGGTCGATTCGGCGTGCCGATCCAGTCGCGCAAATTGGCAATCGGCATGTCCATGCCGAACAGTCGGTAAAACAGTTCATCCTCAGAAGCCTCAGTGACCACGCTGCCGTCCGAGCCTTTGTAGGTCGCTTGGGTTGGCGTCAAATGCACCAGTGCCACCGCATTGCCAAACGGGGTTGAGAGCGTGATGTCGGTCGCGCTCGGGTATTCGTCCCAGCGGATTTTGCCGGATGAGTTTTTCTCCGGTGCGCGCGGCATATCAACGGCCATACGGCCTTCCATATTGAAATAGGTTTTTTCACTGCGTTGTACGGGCGTGAGCGTGCTGCACGCGGTGAGCGCCAGTACGCTGAGGGTTAGAAATGTCGTGCGTAGCGTGCGGGTGAAAGACTGAGAAGCTGAAATCATAGGGGTTATCATCAGTTGGATTCGTAGGTGATATAAGTTCAATTACGGTGCGGCCGATGGCACCGCATCTACGCCCAAACGCCGCATGGTTTCGTTCAGTTGCTTGGTCAACGGCGCATCGTTTTTTGGGGTTTCGGCTTTGATTTGGTTAAAAATTTGTCGCGCTTCGTCACGCTCGCCCGTGCCGTTGGAGACCCACAGAATTTCAGCCAGATGCAGTTTCATATCTGCTGCGGGTGCAATGGCAATGGCGGCACGGCTGATTTTGAGCGCTTGCGGCAATTTACCTTGACGGTATGCCAGCCACGCGGCGGAATCCATGATGTGTGGGGCATTCGGTGAGATTTTCAGCGCGCGATTGATGAGCTTTTCGGCTTCGTCCAAGCGGATATTGTGATCGGCCAAATAGTAGCCGAGGTTGTTCATTGCTTCGGCATCGTTCGGCGTGAGCGCGTACAACTGCTCAAAGGCATACAGCTGATCGTCCTCGTAGCCGAGTTTCTGCGCCAGATCGGCAAGCAAGGTCAAACCGACTTCGTGCTTCGGATGTTGTTTCAAAAAGGCTTGGGTGTCTTGGTAGGCTGATTGCAGCGCGCCCGATTCGCTTTTTTTCAAAATACCGGCCAGCGTCATTTGCTCGGTTAGCGAGTCGCCCAGCGTGGCATTTGGCGCCAAGGTTTTGAGCAATTGCGCGGCGATCAACGCGGAGGTGGTGTCATCGGCCAAGGCCGCGACGACGTAGGCACGCTCGGCGTAGCGCGGATCACGGGTTTTTTGCGCGAGGTGCAGATAGCCCTGATACGCAGTGCGCAGCTGACCGCGTGTGAGCGCCAGATCGCTGAGGATTTGATACGCGGTGATTTCGTAGGTCAGCTTTTGTTTGGGCAGCTCGTATTGCGGCTGATCACTGTCCGCTTCCACGGTGTTGGGTAAAACCTCTCGGGTTTGCGCATGGCTCTGCACCGAGAAGGTCAGACTTCCCAAGCCCAGCATCCCAACTGCAAGGGCTGATACAATACGGCGCATGGCAAAATTTGAACCGGTGATTGAACGAGTGGCTAATTTCATAAAGTCAAACATCTATGTCAAAAAATAATAAAGGCATTGTAACCAATTTTATGCCCTGTGTTTTTAAACTGCTCCCATCATATAAGCCAAAGGTGTAGCGAATATGCCCGAATTACCCGAAGTGGAAGTCACGCGCATGGGCGTGGCGCCACACATCGAAGGACAAACCGTCAGCCGCATGGTGGTGCGCCAAAATGCCTTGCGCTGGCCAATCGACACGCAGCTACCCCAATGGCTGAAAAACGCCCGCATCGAGCGCACCGAACGGCGCAGTAAATATCTGGCGATCCACATCCGTTGTGCGAACGGGCACTGCGGCACGCTGCTGATTCACCTCGGCATGTCTGGCAGTCTGCGCATCGTGGCAAAAAACACCCCGCCGCAGAAACACGATCATGTCGATTGGGAACTGGGCGAACATATTTTACGCTATCACGACCCGCGTCGATTCGGCTCGGTGCTGTGGCACGATGCGGCGTACGGCGACTGGCGCACGCACCCGCGTTTGCAAGGGTTGGGTATGGAGCCGTTTGATGCCGCCTTTGATGGTGAACACATTTATCGCGCCACGCGTAGCATTTCGCAGGACATCAAAGTCGCGCTGATGAGCGGCAAATGGGTGGTCGGCGTGGGCAATATCTACGCCAGCGAAGTGCTTTTTTTATGCGGCATCCACCCGCAAACACCAGCGAACCAGCTCACCCGCACGCAATGTGACGCACTGGCCGAGCAGATTCCACTGCTACTGGCGCGCGCGATCGCGCAGGGTGGCAGCACGCTCAAAGATTTTGTCAACAGCGACGGCACCAGCGGCTACTTTCAAATGGGTTTTAATGTCTACGACCGCTTCGATCAGCCCTGCGTGCGTTGCAAAACGCCGATAGCACGCATCGTGCAGGCGCAACGCGCGACCTACTTTTGCCCGAAATGCCAAAAACCCAAACGCGGGCGTAAAAAATCATGAGTCAAAACGACACCTTGGCGCAGCGACTGGTCGCGTGGCAGTTGCAACACGGACGGCACGACCTGCCGTGGCAAAACACGCACGATGCCTACCGCATTTGGCTGTCTGAAATCATGCTCCAGCAGACCCAAGTGGTCACGGTCATCGACTACTACGCGCGATTTTTGGAGCGTTTCCCAACCGTACAGGACTTGGCACGTGCCGCGCTGGACGAAGTGCTCGCGCTGTGGGCGGGCTTGGGCTACTACAGCCGCGCACGCAATCTGCACGCCTGTGCGCAGCGCGTAGTGGACGAATTCGATGGTGAATTTCCGCGCACCCCCGAGCAGTTGCAAACTCTACCCGGCATCGGCACATCTACGGCTGCGGCCATCGCCGTATTCGCCTACGCCTATCCCGCACCCATCCTTGATGGCAACGTCAAACGGATATTGAGCCGTGTGTACGGCATACGCGCCACGCCGAGCGCTGCGACGGATAAAATCCTGTGGGCGAACGCGCACGAAACCCTGTTCACGCCTCAAGATGCCCAACGCCTCAAAATCTCGTTTGAACGTGGCCTACGCGCCTACACGCAAGGCGTGATGGACTTGGGCGCAACCCTCTGCACACGCACCCAGCCAAATTGCCACGCCTGCCCGTGGTCAACGCGCTGCGTCGCGCTGGCAGAAAACGCCACCGAGCAAATCCCCGCACCCAAAGTCGCCACGGCGGTTAAAGAGCTATATTTTGACTGGTACCTCTACCGCAGCGGGCAACGCATCTGGCTGGAGCAACAACCCGAACGCGGCATCTGGGCCAAACTCTGGACCTTTCCCACGCAAGCGCGATTGGAGCACGCGGCTGCGCAAAAACTCACCCCGCTCAAACACCGCCTCACGCACCGACAGCTACACATCCAACCGTATTTGATCGAACTGAACGACAGTCAAGCGCAACACATCAGTAACACCGCATCAGGGCGTTGGCTGGATTTGAACGAACCAAAATTCAGCCTCGCACTGCCCAAACCGGCAGAGAAATTGTTGCGGGTTTTGAGTGAGCGGGATTTATTGGAAAATGGATGAGAAGTGGCTACAATGGAACGAAATTGGGCTTGATGTTTTATGTGATTGCTTAGGTCGCATAACACCCATGTGTGAAAATTTATGTTTGATAAACAAGAGGTTGGAGGAGATATAAGGATGTTATTGATCAATATGAAAGAGCCTTATGTGTCGGTGTTGACGCATAAGTATAGTTAGGCGTAAATTAACGAATCGATCAACATATTTCGTAAGTCAAGAAAAAGGAGTGTGCAATCATGAAAGGTAAAGTTGCAGTTATTACAGGAGCTACGTCGGGTTTTGGCAAAGGAACAGCAGAGGTTCTGGCCGCTAGAGGTGTGAAAGTCGTCATCAGCGGTCGCCGCAAGGAATCGGGTGAAAAACTCGTTGCAGACATTCGCGCCAAAGGTGGCGAGGCAATGTTTGTTTACGCCGATGTCAACGACGAAGCCAGCGTTAAAGCGCTCGTCAACAGTGCTGTTGAAAAATATGGTCGCCTTGATTTGGCAGTAAATAATGCAGGTATCTCGACTGAGGGTGCAAAGATAGCAGAGTCTGAAACAGCTCGGTTCCAAGAAATGATTCAAACCAATGTGCTTGGTGTTTACTTTGGAATGAAATACCAGATTCAACAAATGCTGAAGAATGGTGGAGGTTCCATTGTTAATCTCGCGTCCATTGCTGGTCTCAATGGTATTCCCTACACGGGCGCTTATTGTGCAACCAAGCATGCGGTTGTTGGGCTAACAAAGGCAGGCGCACTCGATTACGCCACGCAAGGAATACGCATTAACGCCGTTGCGCCAGGAGCGGCCAAGACTGACATCATCACCAAAGCAATCACCCAAGGGGTATATGACGAACCCAGTATTGCCGCTCTGCATCCGATGGCGCGCATGGGTCTGCCACATGAGATCGTTAACGGCATTGTGTGGCTTTTATCTGATGAGGCATCATTCGTTACGGGGCATGTTCTCAATGTTGATGGCGGATTCCAGGCAAAGTGACAAAACAGCAAGTAGGGTGGGCAAATTTTAATTTGCCCACCTTCTTGTTGGTATCTGTTATTTCTTTGGTGTGCAAATTGGAAAGATTTGCACACCCTACAAGCTGCTGCTGAATCAATGGGC
>CAYPYQ010000215.1:0-1557 GCA_964414735.1 uncultured Hydromonas sp. | reverse complement strand
TGGATCGACTGGTGTATTTTGAAGCAACAGACGCTATGGCTGATGCGATTGCGCGAGAAAAACAGCTGAAAAATTGGCAACGCGCATGGAAAGATGACTTGGTTGCGACCCGCAATCCGAGTTGGCATGATTTGTCCGAATCAATAGGTGTCACTCGGGAATATATTGATATTGTTAAAGCGTACTATGCTTCGAGAACACCATGAGTCATGCCGGGTTTGACGCGGCATCTCTCAAACAGTGAGATTGTGGATCAAGCCTGCAATGACCGTGTTTTTGGGTGATGCTAAAGCTTGCAATGACAATTTTTGAATAGAAGGTGTCATGCCGTATTTCACCCAGCATCTTCTTGATTAAAGTTTTTTTAATTAACTTTCTAATTTATTTTAAATCATGACTTCCACCACTTTTACCCATCGCCACATCGGTCCGAACGCGACCGAACAGGCGCACATGCTCAAAACTTTGGGCTATGACTCCATGGACGCGTTTATCAACGCGGTCGTTCCGGCGAACATCCGCCGTGCAGAATTTGACCTCGGCTCGTTTGCCGCAGGCGCGTCCGAAGAGGATGCTTTGGCACGTCTGCGGGCGCACGCGGCGAAAAACGTGGTCAACACCAGTTTGATTGGCCAAGGCTACTACGGTACGCATACGCCGACCGTGATTTTGCGCAACATCCTCGAAAATCCGGCTTGGTACACCGCGTACACGCCGTATCAGCCGGAAATTTCACAAGGTCGTTTGGAAGCGCTGTTGAACTACCAGCAGATGGTGATGGACTTGACGGGCATGGATATTGCCAACGCGTCCATGCTGGATGAAGCGACCGCCGCTGCCGAAGCCATGACCTTGGCCATGCGCAGCAGCAAGGGTAACTCCAACGTGTTTTACGTCGCCGCAGACGTATTCCCGCAAACCCGCGAAGTGATCGAAACCCGCGCCAAACCGCTGGGCATCGAAGTGCGCACCTGCGCGAGTGGTCAAGAGAGCCTGGCGAATGACTGCTTTGGCGTGCTGGTACAGTATCCGAGCGCGAGCGGTGCGATCACCGATTACAGCGCGTGGGCGGCTCAAGCGAAAGAGCAGGGCAAAATCATCATCGCCGCGACCGATTTGCTCGCTTTGACTTTGCTCAAAGCACCGGGCGAATGGGGTGCGGACATTGCGATTGGTAACTCGCAGCGTTTCGGTGTGCCGTTTGGTTTCGGCGGTCCGCACGCCGCCTTCATGGCGACTAAAGATGCCTTCAAACGCAGCATGCCAGGTCGTTTGGTCGGCGTATCGGTCGATGTGCAGGGTAAAAAAGCTTTGCGTCTGGCGTTGCAAACACGCGAACAGCACATCCGCCGCGAAAAAGCGACCTCGAATATTTGTACCGCGCAGGCTTTGCTGGCCATTATGGCCAGTATGTATGCGGTGTACCACGGCGCGGATGGTTTAAAACGCATCGCTTCGCGCGTACACGCGATTGCGACGGGATTCGCTGCATCGCTCAAGGCCGCGGGCGTGACCGTGGTCAATGACACGTGGTTCGACACCGTGACGGTGAAAGTT
>CAYPYQ010000214.1:0-1287 GCA_964414735.1 uncultured Hydromonas sp. | reverse complement strand
AAAATGAAGCAGATGGGTGTGGAAAATCCGGTATTCGGCTTTTTGGTTGACGAGTTTGTGGTGGCCGATGGCGGCGACGTGGTGTTTGACGAGCTGATTCATCCGAAGGTCGAGCCGGAAATCTGCTTTGTGACCAAGGCCGAACTCAAAGGTCCGGGTTGTCATGTGGGGGATGTATTGGCCGCGACGGATTTCGTGATGGCGGGGATTGAGGTGATTGACTCGCGTTACCGTGATTTCAAATTTGATTTGAAAAGCGTGATCGCGGATAACTGCTCATCGGCGCGCTTTATCGTCGGCAGCGTGGTCAAACCGGCACAGGGCTTGGATTTGCAAACCATGGGTGTGGTCATGCGCATCAACAATCAAGTGGTAGGCTTAGGCGCAGGCGCGGCGGTGGTCAATCATCCGGCGAATGCAGTGGCGATGCTGGTCAACCATATGGCCGCACGCGGCGAGAGTTTACCGGCAGGCAGTTTGGTGTTGTCTGGTGGTGTGACCGAAGCAGTGTCGGTGAAAAAAGGCGATGCGGTGACGCTGGATGTTCAGCATCTGGGAACCGTGCGTTGTCAGTTCAAATAACAATAAAGAAAGGGAATAATCATGCCATTTGCACAAATCTATATGATCGAAGGCCGCACCGAAGAGCAAAAACGTGCGGTGATCAAGGAGGTCACCGAAGCGTTGGAGCGCGCCGTCGGTGCGCCGAAACAAAATATCCGCGTGTGGATTCATGATGTGCCAAAAGAAAATTGGGGTATCGCGGGTGTATCGGCTTTGGATTTGGGGCGGTAATCAATTAAAAACCATTCCCAATGTCTACTGTAAAAAATCCGATGCTGTTTGCATCGGATTTTTTTGTGAGATGTGCGAGAGTATGTTTAAGCGTTAATCTCTTCTGTACGGTGGCAAGCGATTTGCTGCGCACCGATGGAGCGCAGTTCAGGCACCTCACGCGCGCAGCGTTCGACTGCATACGGACAGCGCTGATGCAGGGCACAGCCGGACGGCGGATTGAGCGGACTGGGCAGCTCCCCCGTGAGTTTGAGCGGCTCTTTTTTCGCCTTCAGGCTCGGTGCGGCGGAAAGCAGTGCCTTGGTGTACGGATGCAGCGGTCGTTCGAAGATGTCTTCCTTTTTACCGTGCTCCACCACTTTGCCCAGATACATCACGATGACGTCGTGTGCGACGTGCTGCACCACCGACAGATTGTGTGAGATGAACACATACGCGGTGTGGTGCTGCTCCTGTAGGTCCATGAACAGGTTCAATACTTGCGCCTGAATG
>CAYPYQ010000213.1:0-18071 GCA_964414735.1 uncultured Hydromonas sp. | reverse complement strand
AAGCCGCACAGGACAAAGGCGTGACGGTTGCGTTCGAAGCGGCCGTTGCAGGCGGTATTCCGGTGATCAAAGCCTTGCGCGAAGGGCTGTCGGCCAACCGCATTGAATGGATCGCCGGTATTATCAACGGTACGACCAATTTCATCCTCACGCAGATGCGTGAAAAAGGTTGGACATTCGGTGATGCGCTCAAAGTCGCACAGGAGCTGGGTTATGCCGAAGCCGACCCAACATTTGACGTAGAGGGCGTGGATGCGGCTCATAAAATTACCTTGATGAGCTCATTGGCATTCGGCGTGCCGATTAACTTTGAAGCGGCCTCCATCGAGGGTATCAGCAAGCTTGAAGCGAGCGATATCGCCTACGCGGAAAAATTCGGCTACCGCATCAAACTGCTCGGCCTGACCAAGCGCACACCGGAAGGCATCGAATTGCGCGTGCATCCGACGCTGATTCCAGAGCATCAGTTGATTGCCAATGTCAATGGCGTGATGAATGCCGTAATGATCAAAGGTGATGCGGTTGGTTCAACGCTGTATTATGGCGCGGGCGCAGGTTCCGAGCCGACCGGCTCGTCTGTCGTGGCCGATTTGATCGACGTGACCCGTTTGCACACCGCCGATCCTGAGCACCGCGTGCCGCATCTGGCGTTCCAACCAAATGCCTTGGAAAATATTCCGGTGCTGCCGTTGTCTGCGGTAAAAACCCGCTACTACCTACGCTTGACCGTCAAGGATCAAAAAGGCGTATTGGCCGATATTACGCGCATTTTGGCGGATCACAATATTTCCGTGGATGCCATGCTGCAAACCGAGGTGGACGATGCGCGCAAAGAGGCACAAATCGTGGTGATGACACATGTCTGCCTAGAAGCGGATATTGACGCGGCGTGTGCAAAAATTACAGCATTGAACAGCGTTGCGGACGAAGCGGTCAAACTCAGAGTGGAAGAGTTGAACTAATCTAAAAAACGGGCTTTATGCTCGTTTTTTATATGATTTCAGCGTTCAACCGATCAAAGAGAGTGATCGCAGGGAGGTCACAATGCTCACAATTACATTAGTTTCCGTCAGTCACAAGCAACCCGCTTGGGTCACACAAGCGTTCGATGAATACGCCAAACGCCTACCCGCGCGGGAAATCAAACTCGAATGCAAAGAACTCAAACCCGAAGCACGCGAGGGTAAAAGCATCGCGCAGGCCATGAGTTTGGAGGCAGCGAAAATTCAAGCAGCGATTCCGAAAGGCGCACTGGTATTGGCTTTGGATGAACGCGGCCAGGATTTGACCAGTATGGCGCTGGCGCAGAAATTGCAGCATTGGCAAGCAGAGCACAGCCAAGTCGTATTCATCATCGGTGGTGCCGATGGCTTGGAGCCGGCATTCAAAGCGCAATGTGACGGCCTGATTCGCCTCTCCAGTCTGACCTTGCCGCATGGTATGGTGCGCGTGTTGTTCGCCGAGCAACTGTACCGTGCTTATACGATCAATATCAATCATCCCTATCATCGGGCGTGAGCGTGTGCCACGGCATTCAATTATTCAAAGGATCGTCGATGAATCCATTTCATTTCCCCGCTATTATTTTGGCTTCGCAAAGCCCACGACGTGCGGAATTATTGCGCCAAATCGGTGTGCCGTTTGACATCGTTTTACCCGCCGATCCGCATGTGGCTGAGGCGCTGGAAGCGGTTTTGCCCGATGAGTTGCCGCTGGATTATGTGCAACGCGTGTGTCGCGCCAAGGCGGAAATGATGCGTCAACAAATTATTGAGGATAGTGCGCCGATGCAGCGCAATCGACCGATTTTATGCGCGGATACCACGGTCGCATTTGGCAATGAAATTTTGGGCAAACCGGCGGATGCGCAAGCGGTACACGCAATGCTGTCGCGTTTGTCCGGCCAGACGCATCAGGTGCATACGGCGGTGGCAATTGCGCTGGCGCATAAGGTGGTTGAATGTGTGGTTAGTAGTGACGTGACGTTTCGCACGATTGCAAAGGAGGAAATCGAGGCGTATGTTCACAGTGGCGAACCATTTGGCAAGGCCGGTGCATACGCGATTCAGGGCTATGGCGCGTGTTTTGTCGAGCATTTGCGCGGCAGTTTCTCGGCAGTGAAGGGTTTACCTGTTTTTGAGGTCGCACAAATGCTCCGTCGGATTCAAAATCAGGCATAATTCTAATCAGTTGAAAATTGAATCCATATCATTACAAATCACACACACCATGAGCATCAAACAAGACATTCTGATCAATACCTGCAATGCGGAAACGCGCGTGGCGCTATTAGAAAACCGCCGGGTCGAGGAGATTTTCATCGAGCGCCAAAGTAATTTGGGCTTGGTCGGCAATATTTATCTGGGCAAAGTCGTGCGCGTGCTACCCGGCATGCAATCCGCTTTTATCGAAATCGGCTTGGAGCGCACGGCATTTTTGCACGTGGCGGACATGGCGATTGCTACGCACAGCCCGACTGCGAGTCAAACCTCGGTGAATCAGTTGCCACCGATTGAAACGCAGTTGTTCGACGGGCAAACGGTGCTGGTGCAGGTCATCAAAGATCCGATCGGCACCAAAGGTGCGCGTTTATCAACCAAAGTAAGCATCGCCGGTCGCCTGCTGGTGTATTTGCCCAAAGAAGAGGGCATCGGTGTGACACAAAAAGTTGATAGTGACGAGGAGCGCGTGGCATTGCGCAATCGTATGATCGAGCTTTTGGGTGACAAGCCGGAAGGCGGCTATATTGTGCGCACGGCGGCGCTGGATGCAACGGATGATGAGTGGCAAAACGATGTGGACTACCTCAAACGCACCTGGCAGGAAATCAATGCGCAGAAACGCATGCGTTCTGCGCCGACCTTAATCCATCGTGATTTGACACTGGCGCAGCGCGTACTGCGTGATATGGTCACGCAGGATACGCAAAGCGTGATTTGTGATAATCCTGACACTTTGCATCAGTTACAGGATTTTGCCCAAACCTATATGCCGTCGGTGCTGCCGCGTCTGAAACTTGCGCCGGTGGAGCGACCACTGTTTGACACCTACGAGGTGGAGGAGGAGATCAATCGCTCCTTGCAGCATCGCGTGGATTTGAAATCCGGTGGCTACCTCATCATCGAGCAAACCGAAGCGATGACCACGATTGACGTGAATACCGGCAGCTATGTTTCGGGGCGCAATTTTGCCGATACCATTCTCAAAACCAATCTGGAAGCGGCTAAAGAAATCGTGCATCAGGTGCGCCTGCGCAATTTGGGCGGCATTATCATTCTCGATTTCATTGATATGACTGACGAAGGGCACAATGACTACGTGATGCGCGTGTTACAAGAAGAATTTGCCCGCGATCGCACCCGTATTGCCGTGCATCCTTTTTCACCGCTGGGCTTGGTTGAAGTGACGCGCAAACGCACGCGTGAGTCATTGGCGCGACTGTTGTGTGAGCCATGTCCGATGTGTCAGGGTAAAGGCATTATCAAAACCACACGCACCGTGTGCTATGACGTGCTGCGTGAAATTCGCCGTGAGGCTTGCCAATTCAACGCTACCGCGTTTCGTGTGGTTGCTCATCCCGATGTGATCGACATGTTGCTTGATGATGTCGCGCCGCATTTAGCCGCGCTGTCCAACCAGATCAACAAGCCGATTTCCTTGCAGGCGCAAAGTATGTTTTTCCAGGAGCAGTACGATATTATTTTGTTGTAACGACGACTTCATGCAAAAACCTCACTCTATGCAGAGTGAGGTTTTTTAGTTTTGTACTTCCGAAGTTATAAGCCCAACGCCACCGAGGTCATGGTCAATGAACCTTGAACCGGTTTGTCGTTAAAAATCAGTACGTTATCCGATTTTTCCTGCAATGCCAGCGTATACAGCAGCGGTAAATAATGCTCCGCTGTTGGAATGGACAGGTTGAATCCTTGTCCATTGTTGCGAAAATCAATCAGATACGGATGATTGCCGCTCAAAATCGCCTCTTTGACCTTTTGATCAGTTTCCAATGCCCAGTCAAAACCAAATGGCTCGGTTTCGTCGCGCCCCCATTCGAGCATCCGCAGATTGTGCACGATATTGCCACTGCCGACGATCAATACACCTTTACGACGCAGCGCTGATAACTCTTTGGCCAGATCGTAGTGCGCCTGTGGGCTTTTGAACCGATCCAGGCTCAATTGCACCACGGGAATGTCGGCATTCGGATACATATGACGAATCACTGACCACGTGCCGTGATCCAGACCCCATTCGCCGTCGTCCAGACCCACTGGCGCGGTGGTGATGAGCTGCTGCGCGGTCTGCGCCAAAACCGGACTGCCGGGTGCGGGGTATTGCACATCAAACAAGGCTTGTGGAAAACCGCCAAAATCGTGGATGGTACGCGGATTGCTCATGGCGGTGAGCCATGTGCCGCGGGTTTCCCAGTGTGCGGACACACATAAAATTGCATGCGGCTTGGGCATTTTCCCTGCCAAGGCTGCAAATGCACGACCGAACTCAGTGTCGGTGATCGCGTACATCGGGCTGCCGTGGCCTAAGAACAGCACCGGCATCGGATCGCTGTCCGGAAATTGCTTGAGTAATTCAAGTACTTGGGTATTTAAAACATGTGCGTTCATAGTACTTCCTGAAAATGCCAATAGGCTTAAAATGCCCAACATGCGTCGGGCAAACATGCGGCGGTTCATTGAATGAATCCCTTGCCAATCATGATTTATGCAGCAACTCGCGTGACTGTACCGCTTAAAATGATGCGTTCGCTATCGGTTACCAGAATGGCGTTGACCGTCATGGCGGTAAAGTCCATGACCTGCGTCACGACCAGACCATCGGCTTCGGTCCAGCTGAGAAAATGTACATCCGGTCGAATGGCGATGCGCGTAGCGGTTTCGTTACCCGCACGACCTTTTTCTTCGCCGGTAATGCATTCCCAATGCAAAGCGGTATCACTGTCAAAACGCACGGCATATTCGGTTTCACCACCATTGTAGTGGTAAATGAAAGCACCAAGGTGTTGCGGTTTACTCATGATGGCTCCTTTTTAATCAAGCATTTGCTACGATCTCGGCAATGCGCTGATGGGTTTTGGCAAACGCCGCTGTTGCGTGCTCTTCACCCATGGCGAAGCCTTCGGTGTGGATCAATTCCAAGTTGTTCAGACCAACAAAGCCGAATACTTGTTTCAACCACAAACTTAGGTAATCGCTGTCAGGGTTATTGCTGTAGTAGCCCGCGCTGGCGACGAAGCCATACACCGGCGTGTTGTGCGGCAACAGACCTTCGGGGCCCTTCGCACCGTATTGAAACGTAATACGCGGACGGGCGATGTAGTCAATATACGATTTGAGCGTGGCCGGAACGTGGAAGTTGTAACGCGGAATCCCGATCGCAACGGCATCAGCGGATTTAATTTCCTCGATCAGCGCGCTGGCCAATTGGTCGGCTTGCACTTGCGTGTCGCTTTCGGTCACACCAGCGCGGATCGCACCGACGGTCTCAGGCGTCAAAACCGGAATTGGCTGGTTTGCCAGATCGCGTTCGACCACATTCAGGCTCGGATATTGGGCACGCAGTTGGCTGAGAAATGCGTCCAGCATCTGATTGGATACGCTACTTGCACCGTTAACCGAACTACGGATCACTAAAATATTTTTCATGAAAATCTCCTTTTGAATATTCATTCATTATTTTGCAGAACGGTTGTCGATGGACAACGCCCCTGCACCGGCAAACACCAAAAATAAAAAGATGAAACAGAACAAAACAGCCGATTCACCTTGATTCATCAGCGGTAACCAAAAATTAGCGGCTTTGGCATGTGCGGTAAAGTATGCGACAGCCATTTCACCCGCGAGCAAAAAAGCCACCGGGCGGGTGAACCAGCCCAAAATTAACAGTAAGCCACCCACGATTTCCAACATGCCGGCCAACCCCATCAATGACATCACGGGCAAGCCATCGAACATGGCGACATGCGGTATACCCAGTAATTTGGCTGTGCCATGCAGCAAAAAGGTGTAGCCGGCGACGATACGCAAAGCGGCCAAAGCGTATGGTTGGTATTTAGTTAAAGCATTCATTGTCAAACTCCCGTAAAAATTAATTGTTGCGATTCATAACTTGAGTGAAATACTCAAGATAGCGCTCATTATATTTGTGAATTTTTGGGAAAACGATAGTAATTTTATTGATACAATATTTCCTATTAGTTAACAATTAATAAGGAAAATGTACGATGGATACGCTCAAAAGCATGATGGTTTTTCGCGCAATAGTTGAGCAGGGCAGCTTTACCAAAGCGGCGGAGCATCTGGATATGTCCGTGGCGATGACCAGCAAACATCTGCATCACTTGGAGCAGTACGTGCAAGCGAAATTGCTCAATCGCAACAATCGCCGTCAGAGCCTGACCGAAATCGGACAGAGCTACTACGCCGAGTGCTGCCACGCGCTGGATACGCTGGCCGATGCGCGTACGGTAGCGCAGCAGGGCACGGTCGAGCCGCAGGGCACTTTGCGGATGATCGCGCCGGTCTGGTTTGCCACGCCGTATTTCGCACGGCTGCTGGCGGAGTTTCACGTACTGTATCCACAGATACGGTTGTCGGTGGATTTGGAAAACCGTTTCACTGATTTGATTGCGCAGGGCTACGACCTGGCGTTACGGGTGGTCGGTACGCCGCAGGAAAATCTCATCGTCAAACCTTTAACGGAAATCCCGTTTTACTACGTTGCCAGCCCGCCATATTTGAAACGGTTTGGTACACCGCGCAATGAGCAGGAGCTGGCTTCACATCAAAGTATTTTGCCCAACTATATTCGCATGGACACGTCTTTGGCAGAGCAGCACGATAGTAACAACACGGTCATGCTCGCCGAGATGGTCAAGGCGGGCATGGGAATCGGTATATTGCCTGAATGGCTGGTGCACGACGCTCAGGAGCAAGGCGAATTGGTACGGCTGTTTCCATTCGATAAAGCCGCACCGATGCTGTATGCGGCGTATATGGATCGTGCATTTTTGAGTGTAAAAATCCGTTGTTTCATTGATTTTTTGAGTGAGCGGCTAACGCGTATTGCAAAGAAGGGCAATCTAAAATAATCATTAAATGACAACTAGTCAGTTGTTTTTTAGCGACATGCAGCGTATTATCAAAAAAAACATTTTGCAATTTTAATCTGCTTTCTATGTGCCGAAATACAGCATGGGTGCGGTTTCTGATGAATATAAGCAGATGAAATTTCGCACTTGTTATTTTTATCTTTAATGAGCAAATATTGACACATTTGTTCAAATTAAACATAATTTGAACATGGACGATAGCAATGTTTTTCGATATTTTTGATAAATGAATCAGAAAAGGTAGGTACGCTGTATGGACAAGAAAAAGATCGGCATGGTGGTGGTAATCAGCGCCGTATTGATTGGCGGGGGTATCTTTGCTTATCAAACTTATCAAAAACATAATCAATTACCCGCAGGCATAGCCGGTGTTAATGGACGCTTGGAGTTAGAGCGTGTCGATGTAGCGAGTTTATACGCAGGGCGCGTGAAATCCGTTCTCGTTAATGAAGGCGATAACGTGAATGCCGGCGATGTATTGGTCGAACTTTCATCAGACACGGTCGCCAGCAAATTGCGCGCAGCGCAGGCACAAAAGCAACAGGCGCAAGACGCCGTAGCTCGTGCACAAGCGGAAATCACTGCGCAGCAACAAGCGCAAAGGGTCGCGAAAATGGAGCTGAACAATGCCAGTAATCTGCGCAACGATAAGCTGGTTTCCGACGCAGAAGTGACCCGTCGCTCAGCGCAGCACGACGGTGCAACCGCAGCCGTGGCTGCTGCTCAAGCCGCCCAAGCCCAAGCGCGCGCCACTGTGAATGCGGCTCAGGCACAGATCGACGAAGCCAGTTCTGCTTATGGTGATATGAATATTCGTGCACCGATAAGTGGTCGCGTGGAATATAAAATCGCCAGTGCGGGCAATGTCATCGGAGCGGGCAGCAAAGTTATCAGTTTGCTTGATCTGACCAATGTATCCATGAATATTTTCCTACCCGCGGCACAGATGAACGGCGTGAAAATCGGCGGCGAAGCGCGCATCAAGCTCGATGGCATTGATGCCATTTGGCCAGCAGTGGTTGAATTTATCGCCAGTGATGCGCAGTTTACCCCCAAATCGGTGGAAACCCCGAATGAGCGTGAAAAACTGATGTTCAAAATCAAATTGCGCGTACCGGTAGATGTTGCCAAACAATACAATCAGCTACTCAAAGGTGGAATGACTGGTAACGGCTATGTCCTAACCAATGCCAATGCGCAGTGGCCGGCGAATTGGGCCATTAAGTTGCCGCAACAATAATGTGATTGGCGAACTGAGTTTAAATCATGAATGCCATTCAAATTAAAAACGTTTCTCATCGCTACGGTAATAACGCTGCGCTGGAAGATGTGACGCTCAGCATTCCGAGCGGTGCGACGGTAGGGCTGATCGGACCGGATGGTGTGGGTAAGTCGACGCTACTCTCGCTGATTGCCGGAGTCAAGATCATTCAAAGCGGTTCGGTTCAGGTTCTGGGCAGCGATATGGCTGACAAACGTGCGCGTCAGGCGCTGTCCTCACGCATCGCGTTTATGCCGCAAGGGTTGGGGCATAACCTATATCCGACTTTATCGGTATATGAAAATATCGACTTTCACGCGCGATTATTCGGTTTAGGCGCACATGAACGTGAGCAACGCATTCAGCGGCTTCTGGATGCAACCGGATTGGCGCCATTTCCTGAACGCCCCGCAGGTAAATTATCCGGTGGGATGAAGCAAAAACTCAGTCTGTGCTGCGCGTTGGTTCACAATCCCGATTTATTAATTTTGGATGAGCCGACCACGGGTGTGGATCCTTTGTCGCGGCGGCAATTTTGGAGTCTGGTTGATACGTTGCAATCGGAAACTTCCGGTATGACCGTGATTGTGGCGACCGCGTACATTGAGGAAGCTGAGCGTTTCGAGCATTTGCTGGCAATGGATGCCGGTAAATTATTGGTTAATAAACCCACGCAGCAGGTTATGCAGGAGAGTAGCAGCACCACGCTGGAGGAAGCCTATATCAAGCTACTGCCGGAAGAAAAACGCCAAGGATCGGGAGGCTTGGAAATCACCCCGTTTATTTCCGATCCAAATTCGCCTCCAGCGATCGAGGCCGATCATTTGACCAAACGATTCGGTGATTTTACAGCGGTGGATAATGTCAGCTTTACAATTCCGCGTGGCGAAATTTTCGGTTTTCTCGGTTCAAACGGTTGTGGTAAATCTACTACGATGAAAATGCTCACCGGTTTGCTGGACGTGACCAAAGGTTCGGCTAAACTGTTGGGTAAAACGATTGATACTCACGATATGAGTACGCGCATGCGCGTCGGCTATATGTCGCAGGCTTTTTCACTGTATGAGGAATTGAGCGTACGGCAAAATTTAGAGCTGCACGCACGGCTGTATCAGATGGAAAACGAGGCGGGGTCGCAAGCGGTCACAGAGGCACTGGCGCAATTTGATCTGACCGATGTCGCCGATAGTGCGCCAACTGAACTGTCACTCGGGATTCGCCAGCGTTTGCAACTGGCCGCTGCGTGTCTGCATCATCCCGAGGTGTTGATTTTGGATGAACCGACATCCGGCGTTGACCCTGCGGCGCGGGATATGTTTTGGCGACATCTTTTGAAACTCTCGCGTGAGGATAAAATC
The DNA here is from genome assembly GCA_964414735.1 of uncultured Hydromonas sp. Taxonomy (GTDB): domain Bacteria; phylum Pseudomonadota; class Gammaproteobacteria; order Burkholderiales; family Burkholderiaceae; genus CTSOIL-112. The sequence goes on along the minus strand of CAYPYQ010000213.1, from coordinate 8,326 downwards.
ACGATCTTTGTTTCCACGCACTTTATGAATGAAGCGGCACGCTGTGATCGTATTTCATTCATGCATCGTGGGCGCGTGCTGGGTGTGGGCACGCCAGAACAATTACAACAGGAAAAAAACGCACCGAGCCTGGAGGCGGCGTTCATCAAGTATCTGGAGGAAGATCAAGGTGATGAGGCGTTTGAAGGCGAAACACTGAAACCTACATCACCGGCACTGGCCACACACGTTGCGATGAACGATTCTGCTTCAGAGTCGGTGGCTACGACGTTGGATCAACAAGCGAAAAAATTGAAAAGTAGTGTACCGCAAGGCTTGCGTTATTGGTTCGCGATGGTTTGGACGTTTGCGCTGCGTGAGGGTAAAGAGCTGCTACGTGATCGGATTCGATTGTTTTTCTCCATAGGCGGGCCGATTTTATTGCTCATCACCACGGTGTATAGCATTTCGTTTGACATCAATCATCTGAAATTTGCTGTGCTGGATCGTGACCAGACGGTAGAAAGTCGTCATTTGGTTGAGTATTTTTCCGGCTCAAAATATTTGGTGCGTGAGGCGGATTTACACAGCGAACAGGATATTGATGAAACGCTAAAAAGTTCACGTGCGCGCTTGGTCATAGATATTCCGCCGGGGTTTGGCACGCAACTGTTGCGAATGGAGCGTCCGGAGGTGGGGTTTTTTATTGATGGCTCCATGACGTTTACGGCGGAAAACGTGAAAAATTTCGTCGGTGGGATCGTACTGCTGTACACGCAGGATGTGTATCGCAGTACAGGGCTGCCGATTGATATACGGCCTGCAGCATCAATTGAGCCGCGCTTTATGTATAACCAGGATTTCAGCAGTATTTATGCGATTGCTCCGGCAATCATTATGTTGGTGCTGATACTGATTCCGACAATGACCACCGCATTGGGGGTGGTGCGGGAGAAGGAAATTGGCTCGATTACCAATCTGTATGCCTCGCCGGCGACGGTGTCGCAGTATTTGGTCGGTAAGCAGATGCCGTATGTGGCTTTGGGCATGTTGAGTTATTTTGTATTGGTGCTGTTGAGTGTATTTTGGCTGCATGTGCCGATCAAAGGTTCATTGATGGCGATGACCTTAGGCGCTTTCTTGCTGGTATTTGCGGCAACGGCGTTGGGTTTGATGGTGTCCAGTTTTGTAAAAACGCAGGTGGCCTCGATGTTTGCCTGTGCGGTGATTGCGCTGATTCCGGGGATTAATTTTTCGGGTTTGATGTATCCGATGTCGACTTTGACCGGCATGGGCTATTGGCTGGGCTGGGGTTTTCCGGCGTCATGGTATCAGCTCATCAGTATTGGCGGTTTTACCAAAGGTTTGGGTTTCTCGGATATGTTACAGATGTATGGAATGCTGATTCTGTTTTATCTGGTGTATCTTTTGGTGGCCTGCGTCACGTTGAAAAAGCAGGAGGTGTAAATGAGACGTTGGCTGAAAAACGTGTGGTTTTTGAGTATCAAGGAATTGCGCAGCCTGTCCACGGATTATATTTTGTTGGCGATCATTGTGTTTGTTTTTACCGGTGCGGTGTATAGCATTGCTACGGGGGTGAGTCTGGAGGTGCGCAATGCATCTATCGCCGTGCTGGATCATGATCATTCAGGTTTGTCATTCCGTGTTCGTGAAGCCTTGCGCGAGCCTTATTTTAAAACTCCGGTGGAAATCCAAGCGGAGGAGGCCAATCGTCTGATGGATGATGGTACGTATGTGTTTATCCTTGATATTCCGCCAGAGTTCGAACGTGACGTGCTGGCAGGACGCAAGCCGCAAGTACAGTTATTGATTGATGCGACGGCTATGACACAGGCGGGGGTAGGCTTGGTGTATATCCAGCAGATTTTCAATCGTGAAATTTCAGCTTTTACGAATCAGCCAGGCATCGAGCAACTGCTGCCGATCAAGCCGGTGATTAATATTATGTTTAATCCGAACAATACGACGGCGTGGTTCACCTCGGTGATGCAGGTGGTCAATATGATTACTTTGCTGGCGATGATTTTGGTCGGTGCGGCGGTGATCCGTGAACGTGAGCACGGTACGATTGAGCATCTGCTGGTGATGCCGGTCGGAGCGAGCGAAATTGCGTTTTCCAAAGTATTTGCCAACGATTTTGTGATTTTGATTGCATCGCTGTTATCACTGTGGTTTGTGGTGCATCAATGGATCGGTGTACCGATTAGCGGATCTTTGTGGTTGTTTGCTTTTGGGACGGTGTTGTATCTGTTTTCTATTTCGTCTCTCGGGATATTTCTGGCCACGGTGGCGCCAACCATGCCGCAGTTTGGTTTGTTGATTTTGCCGGTGTATGCTGTGAGTCAATTGTTGTCCGGCTCGACTTCGCCCCGCGAGAATATGCCGGATGTGTTGCAGTTACTGACGCAGTATTGGCCAATGACGCAGTTTGCCGAGTTCAGTCAGAATATTCTGTATCGCGGTGCGGGCTGGGGTATTGTTTGGCCGCAACTGGTGGCGATGAGTTTGACTGGTGTGGCCTTTATGTGGGTGGCAATTTTACAGTTTCGCAGCATGTTGAGTCGGCAAGGTTAAGGAGTATAACGAATGAATAAACGCTGGATAATGAGTGCAGCAGCGGTGTTAGTTTTAACGGCGTGTCAGAATACGCACATACCGTTGGATAGTCGGATTGATCTGCCTGAACACTATACGCAGAATGCAACTGCACGCGGACAGGCGGAAATCGGCCAGTGGTGGCGCAATTGGCACGATCCTGTACTCAATCAATTGATCGAACAAGGTTTGGCGCAAAATCATGATATCGCCATTGCGCAGGCGCGGTTGGCAGAAGCACGTCAGGTGAGCCGAATGGCTCATGCCGATTTAGGACCGATGGTAGGAGCGACCGCGCGTACCGGTATTCACAGTGCGAATATGGATGATATCAGCACCACGATCAATACGGGGTTGCCTATGCTGCCAAGTATCCCCATTACGGTTCAAGGCCCGAATGCCGATGGTAATCAGTCGTATGCGGCGATCGTAGCCTCATGGGAGCCGGATATCTTTGGGCAAAAACGCAGTGATGCCGATGCGGCCAAGTATGCGGCACTCGGTACACAGGAAAAACTGTATGGCGCGCAAATGTTGGTCGCAGGAGATATTGCAATCAACTATTTTCAGGCACGTGCGGCACAAGAACGCTTGGCGAGCATGAATCGCTCGGTTGCTGCGGTGAGTGAATTGCTGCGCTATGTACAAGGGCGTTTTACGGCAGGACAGGTTACCGGCTATGAAGTGGATGAGACGCAAAGTAAACTCAATGGACTGAAAGCACGCCAGAGTATGCTTAATGCTGAATACGCCGCAAAAGTGCGCAGCATTGCGGTGCTGACTGGTCAAGTCCCGCAGAATTTTATTTTACCGGCGAGTGGTGTGAACGTATTGGCGCGCATCCCTGATGCACCAAGCGGACAATATCCCGGCGCGCTGCTGGAGCGTCGTCCCGACATTCGTGCATATGCGGCGCAGGTGAATGCGTATGCAGCGAAGCTGGCCAGTGCCAAAGCAGATTTATTGCCGCGTTTTGACATCCAATTTTTGGGTGGGCGTGGGCGCATAGAGTTGGACAGTGATACGCCCGCATTAAAGGGCTGGGGCAGTTTACTCAGTGCGGGCATCACCGTCCCCATTTTTACCAACGGTCGGATTCAAGCAAATATCGCCGCATCCGATGCACGCTTGCAAGCGGCACTGTTGCAATACGATCAATCTGTATTGAAAGCATTAGGTGAAGTAGACAGTGCGTACCAAGCATCCAGCAGTCTGCGGCGACAAAACGAATTACTGGTAACGGCATACGCCCAAGCGCAAAAACGCTCGTCGGATGCGCAAAAATTATTCCGTTATGGTAATAAAACACTCGACAATGCGCTGACAGCGCGTGTGGACGAAGAGAGTATGAGTGAAAATCTGACGGCATCGCGCTTAGCGCGGGCGGAAATGTTGGTCAGTTTATACAAAGCACTGGGTGGTGGCTGGTCACCACAGAGTGAAACGGCGGCGGATACAGACATGCCTGCGATCAAAATGCAGAAACAATAGTGAACTCTATGCAATGCGTTGGTACGATCAACGTATTGCGCTACAAAATGTGCCCTCGTTGTATTTTCCTCACCCTTTAGGTGAGGTTTTTTTTAATGTTTTAATTGGAAAATCAGTCATATTCCCGCAAATGAACAGAATCGCCAGTCACATAAAATTGACCGCCTGCGATGTAATGAATCGAACGCAAGTCATCATCCGCCTCATCAAAGAGCCAATGTCCATCACGAAATACCCGTGTATCCGACCACGCAGCAACGACCTCGCCGATGAACAGGTCATAGGTTTGCTGATTGTGCGGCTCATCCATCACACGGCAGATCAGCCAGCCGACACAGCCGCTGACCAGTGGAATGTTTTCGTAACCGGATGGGTAAAATAAAGAAACCTGATGTTTTTCTAACTTATTCGGAACATCATGTGCGCTTTCCGTACCGACGGCGAGCGTCAGGGCGATTTGTGCTTTACAGGGAATTTGCAGGGCGAAGTAGCCGCAGCGCTCGATGAGAGAGCGTGTATAGCTGCTTTTATCCAACACCACGGTCACTTTCGGTGGATCAAAATCCAAGGCACATGCCCAAGCAGCTGCCATCACATTGCGCTGCTGTGCATGCTCGGCAGAGATCAAAACCGTAGGACCGTGATTGAGTAAGCGATAAGCCTTTTTTAGTTCGACTGGAGCAAGGGTAGGTGTGGGGGTAGCTGGATGTGTGGGCATAACGTTTTTGTCAATAAATACCAATTTTTAATTATAAACCAAAGCCTATCGGATGAAGGTTGCATGGCTGGATTGTCAATACCAATATGTGGTTAGGATTATAGGAAAAAATAAAACAAATGCAGGGTAGTGTCTTTTTACCCTTAATTTTTATAAATAAAAATCATTATCATTTACATTTGTAAAGAATTGCTTTAGAATCTACTCAAGATTATTCGCTTTTCTACGCTATTGTTCGCTTATCACCGCAGCGTAATGGAATAAAGGCGATTATGGGCAGATTGCCATATTCATAGTCTGGCAAATTTACTGTCGTGAACTGATAGGATCGAATGATCGGTTGTTTGTTTTTTCATTGATGGAGTACATGATGAATAAGTTGACTAAAAAGCAAGAAGCTAAAGTAATTGATACTTTGAATAAAATCATGGAGTATGAGCTGGCCGGTGTGGTGCGCTATACGCATTACTCGTTGATGGTTTATGGCTACGGACGCATACCTATCGTAGGTTGGCTCAAAGAGAATGCGACCGAAAGTTTGGATCATGCGTATCGTGCTGGTGAATTAGTCACTTTGCTGGGCGGCCATCCATCATTGGGTATCGGTTCGCTGTTGGAAACAGAGCAGCACGACATTGGTGATATTTTGCGTGAAAGCCTAGCACATGAGGCCGGTGCTTTGGCGGTTTATTATGAACTGCTGGCTTTGGTCGAGGGTAAATCGGTATTGCTCGAAGAGTATGCACGCGAAATGATCGCTAGTGAAGAGCTGCACCGCGATAGCGTGAACAAGATGCTGCGTCGCCCGGGTGACATTACGGTCTTTTCGGCATGATTTTTATTGAAGATTGGTAGAGGCGAGAGCGCCGAAAAGGTTGAATGATGAATTTGTTTTCACCAAGCGTACTCAAACAAGAGAGTGCGTATGTCGTTCCTGTTTTGCGGCGCTCAATGCCTTCTTCCGATCTTGATGCGAAACTCAAGCTGACGCTGCTGGCGGCGGTATTGGGCTTGCATGTGCTGGCATTGGGCACTGCGCTGGTGCTATTTCCTGCACATGAGCAGAAACCTGAATCGGTGCAATTGGTGTCGGAGTTGTCTCTGAATTTGGAGTCTGGCGGGGCGCCGGTGATGCAATCAGAGCCATCTCTTGTCTCCGAGCGGGCACCAGTTTCCGATTCTGTGCATGATCCGATGGCTATCCATAAGCCTAAATCGGTAGCGCCCACAATACAAAAGCAAATCCCAACAATCATGTCTCAACCTCAGCCTTCATCAAATGCGATTCCGAATCAGGCCAAGATCGAGCGAAATGTTGATCACGCCGTGGTGAACTCTGGGGCGTCTGCTTCTGTATCGGCGGCTTTTACGACAGCTTCTGGTGGTAGTGCGTCGAATGGTTCTGCGAACAGCGTTACTAATCATTTAGCCGAAGGTTCCGGCAATGGTCGTGGCACGTCTGCAACCGGAGTAGGAACAAGCAGTGCCGCCACATGCAGTGCGCTGAATGGTTTTAATCGCCGTTATCCGGGAGTATTGGAAAAAAGCAGTACGGTTACGCTCAGTATTTCACGTAATGCTCAAGGCGCGGTGACTTCAGCCAGCATAGCACGCAGCAGTGGCAATGCTGCGTTGGATCAGTTTGCGCTCAATAGCGCCCGCAACGCCCGATTTAATGCTAATGCAGATTGTGGTCAGCGTTCGTTTGTTTTACCAATCGTTTTTAAACCCAATTAATTTTTATTTTTTGAACAACAGGTTAGCGCATTATGAATTCGATGTATGGTTTGAGCCATTTTTGGCAACAAGGGGATGTGATTATTAAAATGGTGGCCATTATTTTGCTCATCATGTCTGTTTTATCTTGGGTGGTGATTGCTTATAAAATCATTAAATTTTGGCGTTTGCGGCATCAGCAGCAAACGGTCTTGAATCGTTTCTGGCACAGCAAAACCTTTGCCGAAGGGTTGAGTAGTTTGGGTGAGGCGAATGAGTCGAATGTGTTTCGCGGTCTGGCGCTTGATGGTCTGCATGCGGTGGAACATCACGCGAACAGCAAAGATGATCTGCATGGTGCGCTCAATGTCAACGAATGGCTATCGAGCTGCTTGCGCCGTTCTTTGGACAACGCTTCCGGACGTTTGAGTGCGGGCTTGCCATTACTGGCATCCATCGGCAGTACTGCGCCGTTCATCGGGCTGTTTGGTACGGTTTGGGGAATTTATCACGCCTTACTCAGCATTGGTAGTGCAGGGCAGGTGGGATTGGATCAGGTCGCAGGACCGGTCGGCGAGGCGCTGATTATGACGGCTCTGGGCTTGGCCGTAGCGATTCCGGCAGTATTGGGATACAACGCTTTGCTGCGCTCACAAAAGGGCATCATGACGCATTTGAATAATTTTGCCCATGACTTACATGCTTATTTCATCACCGGTTCACGTGTGCAGTCGGATGAAGCGATTGGGAATTCCGCCAAAACAGGAGCGTGAAGATGGCATTTTCTACCAACAATCAACAGGATGAGGTGATGTCAGAGATCAATATGACGCCTCTGGTCGATGTCATGCTGGTGTTGCTGATTATTTTCATTATTACCATGCCGGTGATGCAACACTCGATTAAACTGAATTTACCGCAGGCCCGCGCGCAGGCTCAATCGCAAAATGTGCCGCATGTGCAGCTGTCCATAGATACGCAAGGGCAGATTTACTGGAATGATCAGGCAGTGAACGAGCAGGCGCTGACGGATTTGATTGAGCAAACACGTGCTGAGCCCAATACCCAGATTCATGTGCGTGCGGATAAGCAAACCGCATATCAACACATCGCCAGCGTGATGGCGCGGATCCAAAATGCCGGCATTCAAAAGGTTTCTTTGGTGACACAGCCAGAGTAATGGTTGTTGGGTATCACGCCATTAGTATTTGAACCAACGGCGATGCAGCCAGATCGTTAACAGTACAAAACCCCATGCCAGCGTTGCGACGTATGGCATTTTTTGTATCGATCCGCCTGCGGTACTGGTAAGAATTTGGCTGGACAGCAAACTGCCAATGATAATGGCTCCATCCTGCACGATATTTTGCAGCGAGAAATATCGTGCGCGTTGTTGGGCGGTGGGGATATGACTACTGGAAACGGCCAAACTGATGTTACGCCCCGCATTTCCTGCCATAAAAGCCACAAAAAATACCAGGCTGCCCACCTGCGCATTTGTCCATAGAGGATAAAAGCCGAGGATGAATATTAAGCTGGCTAGATTCAAGCAGCGTTGCACACCATTTAACATGAAGTTGCTTGGATTGAGGCATGTGTTTGAGCAAATATCTTAAGAGTATGGTTTTAAGGTGGGGATCAGGCGAATTATATATCATGGCGCTTAGGTAATACCCCCTAAAAAAGCCAGCACCTAAAAGTAGAACCCTTTAAACTAACCCAAAGGAGTTTTACATGAAAGTATCCAAATTCAGCGACAGCCAAATCGCCAGCATTCTAAAACAAGCCGAGTCAGGCGTACCCGTA
>CAYPYQ010000212.1:0-1736 GCA_964414735.1 uncultured Hydromonas sp. | reverse complement strand
GCAGGCCGTACACGCCGTCCGGTTTGTTCTTCGATCTGTGCCAGCAGTGCGTCGCTTCCCAACATCCAGCCCGTTTGTACCGCGTGTTCCAATGCCTTGCGGGTGTTTTGTGTGATGCCCTGCTCAATCAGTTGCGCGTAGCGCGTTTGCCTTTCAAACGGGGTGTTGCCCAATTGCCAATATTGCGCATGCTCACGCAAAAAACTGTGCGCGTAGTGCCCCAAATGCTGCGCACGGCTGCTGTGTTCGCTCAGACCATCGAGCCACACATAGGCCTGCAGTACATACGGGACGTCCTGAATATAGCCGGTGCGGTAGCGCCCTTCCCACAGCGTACCAGTGCGCTGGTACTGACTGTTGACATAGCGTACATAGCGCCGCCCCAAATCCTGCATGAATTGCCCGAGCGCTTTGTCATTGCGCGCGGTGACGAGTAAATAAACACCGTTTTCGATCAGTGCGTAGGCGTGAATATCCAGTTCATATACCGGCGCAATCGTGCGCACGATGGACAGCCATTGCGCATAGTCGGCATCGTTGAAAAAGACCGCCGCTCCGTTGATACCGCGCACGTGGACCAGCTGTGCGGTATTGGGAATGTAGACCCGAGCCATGCGTGCCATCGTTTATCCTTTCATACCGATACTAACGCGCTCATGCCCCGCTAAATCGCGCACCGTCTGAATCTCGGTGAAATCCGCCTGATGCAGCAGCTCGCGCACATCAACCCCCTGCTCAAAACCATGCTCCAGATAAATCCGCCCACCGTCATTTAAAAAACTCGGCGCATGCGCAATGATGTGGCGATAGTGGCGCAATCCATCGGCTTCATCACTCAATGCACCGCGTGGCTCAAAACGCAAATCGCCCTGCGCCAGATGCGCATCATTCACCGCAATGTACGGCGGGTTGGACACGATGATATCGAACCGCTCCAGCGCACCCAGCACAGCATACCAATCGCTGTGCAGCAATCGTACCGTCGGCGCATGAGCATCGGCATTGGTCTGCGCAACGACCAGCGCATCGGCGGACACGTCCACCGCCGTGACCCGCCACATGAGGCACTCTGCCGCCAGCGTCACCGCGATTGCACCCGAGCCTGTACCCAAATCCAATACGCTCAATGTCGATTGTGCTGAATGTTTGTGTAACACGGTGTCAATCAAAATTTCGGTATCAGGGCGCGGAATCAATACGTTCGGATTGACCGCAAACATTCGCCCGTAAAACTCACGCTCGCCCAAAATATATGCCATCGGCTCACCGTGCAAGCGACGTTCAAGCAATTGATTCCACGCCGCCAACTGCGCTGCCGTGAGCGCATCCGTATCACGCGTGAGTAGTTGCACGCGCGACAAACCGGTGACGCGCTGCATCAGCATACGCGACTCTAAAACGGGTAACGGGGATAAGCGCAAGGCTTGGGCAATTTGGGTCATGATCGTCTATCCAAAGCAATGCGCCAATTATCGCAAAAAAACCGCGCTGGTGGCGAAAACATCCGGCGAGAGAGTCATGCGCCTCTTTTTTAGCATTGAAAAAAAGTTTACAATCATCGCTATTCAAAATTCGGAGTGTAGCGCAGCCCGGTAGCGCACCTCGTTCGGGACGAGGGGGGCGAAGGTTCGAATCCTTTCACTCCGACCAACCGATAAAAAAGGACGCCTGCGCGTCCTCAGATTGCTGACAAACCTCTGTTTTTACCCCTCGCCCGTTTACGGGAGAGGGGCAAG
>CAYPYQ010000211.1:0-2096 GCA_964414735.1 uncultured Hydromonas sp. | reverse complement strand
GGCCTGCGCATCAACCTGCACACCCGCGTGGACGGCGCGTCCGCCGACATCAAACTCGGTCTTGACTGGACAGTGATTCCAACCAACGAACTACTGGCGCAGTTGAAAAAAATGAAGGCTGTTGAGAAAGTGGTGTGGGAGTAAACCCATCCGCCGAGTTGTTGCAAAAAACCAAATCTGCCGAGATTTTCAGCACCCGCCCACAATCGCTGCATGCAAATTCATTAAAATGTCACTTTATAATGAATAAACACAACGATTGATATGGGCTTCAAACTCACTCCAATAGACGTGGTGGACGACATCAGCCGCGAAGAATTCGTCGAAAAATATCTGAAACCGCGCCGCCCGCTGGTGATTCGGAATATGGCGCGACGCTGGCCGGCGTTTGAAAAATGGTCGTTGGATTACATGAAATCCGTGGTCGGTGACATCACTGTACCGCTGTACGACAGCAGCAAGGCCGATCCCGCTGCGCCGATCAATGCACCGAGCGCCGAGATGAAGTTTGGCGACTATATTGATTTGATTCAACGCGAGCCGACCGATCTGCGTATTTTTCTGTTTGACCCGATCAAGCACGCACCGAGCCTGCTTAACGATTATGTGTTTCCCAAAGATTTAATGGGCGGCTTTCTCGACAAATATCCCACCATGTTTTTCGGCGGGATTGGCTCGGAAACCTTCCTGCACTATGACATCGACATGGCGCATATTTTCCACACGCATTTTGGGCGTAAACACATTATTTTATTTGACTACAAATGGAAAGAGCGCCTGTACCGCATCCCGTATGCGACCTACGCGCTGGAGGACTACGACGTAGAGAACCCCGACACCACGCGCTTTCCGGCGCTCGAAGGGGTAGAGGGCATTGAATGCTTTTTGGAGCACGGCGATACCTTATTCATGCCGAGCGGTTGGTGGCATTGGATGAAATACCTCAACGGCTCGTTCTCCCTTTCTCTGCGTGCATGGGATGCAAGTTGGTCAGTGAAAGCCCACAGTCTGTGGAATCTGCTGGCGCAGCGCAAATTCGACGATGTGATGAAGGCGCGTTTCCAACAACGCTATATGAACTGGAAAGAGCACAAAGCTATCGAGCGCGCCAACGCCGCACTGGCGCAGAATTTGCCGCGCTAATCGCCTTTATCACGCACAAACACTGGCGCGATGTGCAATACCATCAGCCGCAGCAGGTGGTGAGACAGAATGAACATCACATTCATGCCTGCGGCGAGGGTAACGGTGGCCACCGTTTCGATCGCACCCGGAATATACGACACCATCAGCGCGCGAAAATCCAAATGCAGCACCCACGCCGCACCCGCGGCAAATAAGGCCGTCACTGCAATGGCAATGGTCAAAACCACCATGCTGCTGCGCCCGTGGTGCAGCACATCCGCCCAACGCAAATCCGCCAAAATCGAACCGATCAATACACCGAGCAGCACCGTGGTACCATCAGAAATCGCACTCGGCACAGCAAATGACGGTACATAGCCCGCATGCATCGCCCACGCCGTCAGCACCATCGCGGTCAATAGATACGGCGCGGGCACATGCAATCGCCGCAACAGCAAACCCACGCCCACAATCCCCATCAACAACAGTCCAACAGGGACGCCATGCTGCATACCCGATAATTCGGCATTCGCCGCAGGCATCAAGGGCGCAGCTGGAATCAAAATCGTCACCAGCAGCGTCAATACAAACAGGCGCAGCACGTGCACCAACACCACATGATTGGACGCGCGCGTCAGATGAAACAGATCCAACACTGCAGCCAAAGCCCCCGGATACACTGCCAATAGCGCATCCGTGCGTGACCAGCGCGCCACGCGCCACAACCAGACAAAGGCCACGCCCATATACACCAGCAAACTCGTCCACATCCAGGCAAAGCTCATCAGATGCAGCGTTGAAAATTCGCTGATGCCCGATTGAAACAACAATCCGGTCGAAACACCGAGTACCACCTGAATCACCGGCAGCACCCATTTCGGTATATCGGATTTTCGCCACAGCCAACCGACCAATACACTGACCAGCAATGCCCCGAGTAGCAAACCATGCGACAGATGCAGCCATTCAAA
>CAYPYQ010000210.1:0-3318 GCA_964414735.1 uncultured Hydromonas sp. | reverse complement strand
GTCCAAAGCCAACGACACACCGCTACCGCCTTGTGCAGGCAGCTGCGCCGCTAACTAATTATTGAATCATCACGCACGTTTAACTGACTGAACAACCATGAAATTTGAGCTAACCAGCGCAAAAATCCGTAAATATTTGGCTACCGGCGTTTTGGTCTGGGTACCCGTCATCATCACCATTGCGGTCATCGCATGGGGCATGGGGATTTTGCAAGGAATTTTCGTCAGCGTGATTGATGCGATTGCCGCCTTTTTGCCAACGCCACTGGCTGATGAATTTTCTCGTGTTAAGGACATCCCAGGCTTGGGTGTGATTTTAGTGGTATTGCTGCTGTTTTTCACCGGCATGATGGCTGCCAATTTTTTGGGGCAATGGTTCCTACGCGTCATGGACTCCGCCCTGTCACGCATTCCGATCATCAAAAATGTCTATGGCAGTGTCAAACAGGTGTCCGATACCTTATTTTCCAGCAGTGGACAAGCGTTTCGTAAAGCCCTGTTGGTACAATATCCTCGTGCCGGCGTATGGACGGTGGCATTTCAAACCGGCACACCATCCGGCCAAGTCGCCCAAAATCTGCCCGAAGAGTGCGTCAGCGTTTATGTGCCAACCACGCCAAACCCGACTTCCGGTTTCTTTTTGATTATGAAGCGCTCCGAAGTGGTCGAACTGGACATGAGCGTGGATGAAGCGCTCAAATACATCATCTCTATGGGGGTGGTCGATCCTGATGACAAATCGGTAAAAAGAAACTTGGAAAAGCATCCGAGCAAAAATACGGTACCGATGCAATCCTTAACACCAACAGCCATTGACGAGCTACATGCGAATCCGAACTGGACGCAGAATCAAAAAAACGAGCCATAGAATTAACCCATTTATTTATCTTAACCAAACAACCCTGTTTTTGCATTTATAGAAAGATTTTCACCATGAGCATGCGCAGTCATTTTTGCGGCCAACTGAACCGCGAATACGTAGAACAAACCGTTACCCTCTGCGGCTGGATCAACCGTCGCCGTGACCACGGCGGTGTGATTTTCTTGGACGTGCGTGACAAAGAAGGTTTGGTGCAAGTAGTGTGTAACCCTGATGACGCCGCTATGTTTGAATTGGCCTCTTCTTTGCGCAACGAATTCTGCGTCAAAATCACCGGCCGCGTGGTATTGCGCGACGCGTCATTGGTCAACCCGAAGCTGGCGACCGGTGAAATCGAAGTGGTCTGCAAAGAGCTGGAAATCCTCAACCCATCGGTCACACCGCCGTTCCAACTGGACGAAGAAAACCTGTCGGAAACCACTCGCCTGACCCACCGCGTCCTCGATCTGCGCCGTCCACAAATGCAGCATAACCTGCGCTTGCGTTACCGTACCGCGATGGCGATTCGCAAATTCTTGGACGCGAACGACTTCATCGACATCGAAACCCCGATGTTGACCAAATCCACACCGGAAGGCGCGCGCGACTACCTCGTACCGTCTCGCGTACACGATGGTCAGTTTTTCGCCCTGCCGCAATCGCCACAATTATTCAAACAGATGCTGATGGTCGCGGGTTACGATCGTTACTACCAAATCGTCAAATGCTTCCGTGACGAAGATTTGCGCGCCGATCGTCAGCCTGAATTCACCCAGGTCGATATTGAAACCTCATTCATGACCGAGCAAGACATCCGCGCACTATTTGAAAAAATGATTCGTGGCGTATTCAAAGAAGTGCTGGATGTTAATCTGGCCGAACAATTCCCAGTGATGAGCTACGCCGATGCCATGCATTTGTACGGTTCGGACAAACCGGATTTGCGCGTACCACTGCAATTCACCGAATTGACCGACGTGATGAAAACAGTGGATTTCAAAGTATTCAACTCAGCGGCGAATCTCGAAGATGGCCGCGTGGTGGCTCTGCGCGTACCGAATGGCGCGGAAATCTCCCGCTCGGAAATCGACGCGTACACCCAATTCGTCGGCATCTACGGCGCGAAAGGTCTGGCCTACATCAAGGTCAATGACCTCGCCGCTGGCCGTGACGGTCTGCAATCACCGATCGTGAAAAACATTGGTGATGACGCATTGAAAGCGATTTTGGAGCGCTCCGGTGCACAAAACGGCGACATTATCTTCTTTGGTGCGGATCGCGCAAAAGTAGTGAACGACGCCATTGGCGCCCTGCGTATCAAAATCGGTCACGAAAAAGGCTTGGCTTCCAAAGACTGGAAACCGCTGTGGGTGGTTGACTTCCCGATGTTTGAATACGACGACGAAGCCAAACGCTGGGTTTCCTGCCACCACCCGTTCACGTCACCCAAAGACGGTCACGAAGACTTCCTCGCCACCGATCCGGGCAAATGCTTGGCCAAAGCCTACGACATGGTACTGAACGGCTGGGAAATCGGCGGCGGCTCAGTGCGTATCTACCGCGAAGAGGTACAAAGCAAAGTGTTCCGTGCCTTGAATATCGACGCGGAAGAAGCACAAGCCAAATTCGGTTTCCTGCTCGACGCATTGCAATACGGCGCGCCACCGCACGGCGGTATCGCCTTTGGTTTGGATCGTATTGTCACCATGATGGCCGGTGCCGATTCTATTCGTGACGTGATTGCGTTCCCGAAAACCCAGCGCGCGCAATGTTTGCTCACGCAAGCGCCTTCACCGGTGGACGAAAAACAATTGCGCGAACTGCACATCCGCCTGCGCAATGTGCAAGCCAACATTGAAGTGAAGAAAGACTGATATGAACGTTTTTGATCAGCTCAAAGCACAAATGCGCGGCACACCCAGCGAGCCACTGCCGGACAATGTTTTGGTGATGGATGTGCGCTCTCCGGCTGAGTTTGGCATGGGACACGTTGAAGACGCGCTGAATCTGCCGGTGGAAGCCATTTCACCACAAACCGTTGCAACTATAGACGCGCTTCATGACAAAAACCGTACAGTTATCGTGTATTGCGCCTCCGGCATGCGTTCTGCCTATGCGCGCACAGCGCTGATGCAAATGGGTTACGCCAACGTGGTCAACGGTGGTACGGCCTATGAAACGGCAGAGCTGACGAAACGCTCCTTGGTACGTTAAAAACCTAGCAAGCACAAAACCACAAAAAAACCGCTGCGAAATCAGCATCGGTTTTTTTGTGGTTCACCGATTAACGGGTGATTTTTTCTACCCAAGCGAACAACTCATCCAAATCATAGTCACCACTGTGCGGACGATTCCACGGCAGCGCAAAATCTACCTGCTTACCCGACTGCTGTAATTTAGTTGCCAAAATCACCGGAATAGCCAGCGAAGTATCACGATCGACCGTACCGTGGCGAATG
>CAYPYQ010000209.1:0-1117 GCA_964414735.1 uncultured Hydromonas sp. | reverse complement strand
ACTGCGTGCTGTCAATCACCGCCATCCGCTGCGGCGACTGCGCCGCGCGCTGCAAATACGCCTCGCGTGTGCGGGTGAAAAAGTCAAACGACTCTTGCTCAAACTTATCCAATGCTTCCTGTGTCTGCGCCGCACGCTGCGCAATACGCGCCCGCGCGATCTCCAGCGGCACGTCAAACAGCAGCGTGAAATCCGGCTGCAAATCGCCCTGCACCCACTGCTCTAATTGCA
This sequence comes from uncultured Hydromonas sp., assembly GCA_964414735.1. Lineage (GTDB taxonomy): Bacteria > Pseudomonadota > Gammaproteobacteria > Burkholderiales > Burkholderiaceae > CTSOIL-112. The sequence continues at coordinate 886 of CAYPYQ010000209.1, read as the reverse complement.
CAATTTTGCTCCAATCCACCCCGCGCCCGCCACCTTGATAGGCAAACGTCGCATCGGTGAATCGGTCAGAGATCACCACCTCGCCCCGTGCCAATGCTGGCACAATCACCTGCGCAATATGCTCGCGTCGCGCAGCGAACATCAACAGGGTTTCGGTTTCCAAATCCATTTTCTCGTGCAGCAGCAACTCGCGCAAACGCTCACCCAATGGCGTACCGCCCGGCTCACGCGTCAGCACCGTGGTGCGCTGCGCGGCAATCTGCTCGGCCAGCCACGCCATTGCAGTGGATTTGCCCGCGCCATCGACGCCCTCTACGGTAATGAATAAACCTTTTTTCACAGCATCGTTCATGATTATTGTTTCAAAATATATTTGCGCACTGCGGCATTGTGATCGGCTAAGTTACTGGTAAATTCGCTACTGCCATCGCCTCTACCCACGAAAAACAGTACATCACTGTCTGCCGGCATAAACGCCGCACTGATCGAGGCTTGACTCGCGGTGGCGATCGGCGTTGGCGGCAGACCACGACGGGTATAAGTGTTATACGGTGTATCGGTACGCATCATCACCGTGGTCAAATCGCCTTTAAATGCTTCGCCCACGCCATAGATCACCGTCGGATCGGTTTGCAACGGCATGCCTTTGCGCATGCGATTGACGAACACCGCGGCAACCATCGGGCGATCGGCATCCAGACCCGTTTCTTTCTCCACGATAGAGGCCATAGTCAGCGCCTCGTATGGCGTTTGATACGGCAAATTTGCCGAATGCTTCGGCCAGAGTTCTGCAATTTTTTTATTCAACAGCTCGTTGGCGCGTTTGAGCACGGCGGTTTCCTTCTCGCCTTTGCGATACAAATAGGTGTCAGGGAAAATCAGCCCT
>CAYPYQ010000208.1:0-3786 GCA_964414735.1 uncultured Hydromonas sp. | reverse complement strand
GTGTGCCCGACGGAGACGGCGGAGCATCATTGATGCGATGAGGGGTGTGAAACAAAGGCGGGATTTCCCGCCTTTTGTTTTTTGTCGAGTGAAAGATGATTATTCCTCGCCCAAAAATCCGCCGCTTTGGTGCGCCCAGAGGCGGGCATACAGCCCGTTTTTACTGAGTAATTCGGTATGGGTACCTTGCTCCACGATGCGCCCTTGATCGAGCACGATCAGCCGATCCATGGCGGCGATGGTGGACAGACGGTGGGCGATGGCGATCACGGTTTTGCCCTCCATCAGTTCGTACAGGCTCTCTTGAATGGCGTTTTCTACCTCGGAGTCAAGCGCACTGGTGGCCTCGTCGAGCAACAGAATCGGTGCGTCCTTAAGCATCACGCGGGCAATGGCAATACGCTGACGTTGACCGCCAGAGAGTTTGACCCCCCGTTCGCCGACGTGCGCATCGTAGCCGGTACGTCCTTTCAAATCGGTCAGCTGCATGATGAAGTCATGCGCCTGCGCACGCTTGGCCGCGAGGAACATTTGCGCATCGGTTGCATCCGGTCGGCCATAGATCAGATTATCACGCACCGAGCGATGCAGCAGCGAGGTGTCCTGCGTGACCATACCGATTTGCTGGCGCAGGCTGTTTTGCGTGACGTCATGGATGTTTTGTCCATCCAGCAGGATTTTTCCTTCGTTCAGGTCGTAAAAACGCAGCAGCAGATTGACGATGGTGCTTTTACCCGCGCCGGAGCGTCCGACCAAGCCGATTTTTTCACCCGGTGCAATGGATAGGTTCAAATGCTCCAACAGCGGTTTGTTTTCATCGTAGCGGAACGTCACATCTTTGAATTCAATCAAGCCGCGAGAGATGTGTAAATCCTGTGCATTGGGCACGTCCAAAATCGTATGGGGTTTTGACAAGGTATTCATGCCGTCCTGCACGGTACCGATTTGCTCGAACAGTTGCGCGGTTTCCCACATAATCCAGTGGGATAAACCATTCAGACGCAGCGCCATCGCTGTGGCGGCGGCAACCGCACCGACCTGAATCTGTCCGTGCTGCCACAGCCAAATACCCAGCACAGCGGTGGAGATGACCAGCAGCATATTCAGCGTGTGGTTGACGCTTTCCAGCTGCGTGACCAGACGCATTTGCGCGTACACCGTTCCCATAAATTCGCGCATCGCACTGCGAGCGTATTCGGATTCACGCTTGCCGTGCGAGAATAGTTTCACCGTGGTGATGTTGCTGTACGCATCGGTCACGCGACCGGTCATCAGCGAGCGCGCATCGGCCTGCGCCTCGGCGGTGCTTTTGAGTTTCGGTACGAAAAAGCGCATACCCAAACCAAAGGTCACAATCCACAGGGCGAACGGCACGAGCAGCCAGCTATCAAAGCTCGCCAAAATCACGCCCATCGTTAGGAAATACACCAAAACATACACCAGCATATCGGCGCAGATCATGATGGTGTCGCGCACCGCGAGTGAGGTCTGCATCACCTTGGCAGATACGCGACCGGCGAACTCATCCTGATAAAAGCCGAGGCTTTGTTTCAACATCAGTCGGTGGAAATTCCAGCGCAGGCGCATGGGAAAGTTCCCTTGCAGGGTTTGAAAACGCAAGGACGATTGTACGAATACCCACAGCGGGCTGAACGCGATCAGGGCGAGCATGGTGATCAGTCCCCAGCGTTTTTGCGCCCACAGTTGTGCCGGTGTGAGTGTGGTCAGCCAGTCCACCAATTGTCCCATCATCTGAAACAGATACGCCTCAAATACACCGATACCGGCGGTTAAAATCATCAGGGTCAGCAGCCAGCCGCGCAGCCCGTCCAAACATGACCAGATGAAGGGCAACAGACCGGCTTGCGGTGGTGTTGGTTCGGCTTCGGGGTAGGCGTCAATGCGCGACTCGAACCAGTTGAATATAGATTGCAGCATAAAATTCAGTCGATAATGTTTCAATAGTATTCATGAGTTAGGCCGCCATCATAACACGTTCACACAGCGCTCGACATGAGCCGGATCGGTATTCGTGATACGGCTTTTTCATTAATTTGTCACATTGTCACAGGGTAAAATCACTCATAATATAGCCCTTGAATTTTTCTGCGACTGACGCTAAAAACCGATTAATATGATGGTCAAAATACCTCCTAAACCCCAATTTCCTCCGAAAAATTATCTCAATCGTGAATTGAGTTTGCTGGCTTTTAACCGGCGAGTACTGGCTCAGGCTCAGGATGAACGCTTGCCTTTGCTCGAACGTTTGCGTTTTTTGTGTATCGTCTCCAGCAATTTGGATGAGTTTTTTGAAATCCGCATGGCGGGTATCAAGGAGCAAATCCGTGCGCACTCAAGCGCCGTCAGCGTGGATGGCAAAAGCCCGCAGGAAATCTACCGGCTTGTATCGGCACAGGCGCATCGTCTGGTGGAAGAACAGTATCAGACGTTCAACGACGACATCCTGCCGCAGCTGGCGCAAAACGGTATTCGCTTTCTGCGCCGCGCGAGCTGGACACCGGCGCAACGCAACTGGATTCATGAATATTTCTTGCGCGAGCTGATGCCGGTGTTGACCCCGATTGGTTTGGACACTTCGCATCCCTTCCCCAAAGTGTTAAACAAAAGTTTGAACTTTGCGGTGGAGCTGGAGGGCAAGGATGCCTTTGGCCGAAATTCAAATGCCGCCATCGTACAGGCGCCGCGTGTGCTGCCGCGCGTGATCCGTCTGCCGCAGGATTTGGTCGATGTCGAATACGGCTTTGTGTTTTTGTCGTCGGTATTGCATGAATTCATGTACGAGCTGTTCAGTGGCATGAATGTATTGGGTTGCTACCAATTCCGCGTCACGCGCAACTCCGACCTGTTTGTGGACGAAGAGGAGATGACCAATCTGCGCACCACTTTGCAAGGTGAATTGCCCCATCGACATTTTGGTGATGCGGTGCGTTTGGAGGTCTCGGATAATTGCTCACCGTTGATGATCGAATTTTTGACCGCCCAATTCGCGCTGGAGGAAAGCGACGTATACCGCGTCAACGGCCCGGTAAATCTGGTGCGTCTGATGCAAGTGCCGGATTGGGTGGATCAGCCTGAGTTGAAATTCACGCCGTACACCGTGGGTGCGAATAAAGAATTGAGTAAAGGTGCAACGATTTTCGAGGCCATTGGTAAAGGCGATATTCTGCTGCACCACCCGTACCAGTCGTTCGCACCGGTGATTGAATTGATCAACGAAGCGGCGCATGACCCGAATGTCGTCGCGATCAAAATGACGGTGTACCGCACGGGGACCGACTCGGTGCTGATGCAGTCGCTGATTCGCGCGGCGCAAAATGGCAAGGAAGTCACCGTGGTGCTCGAGCTGATGGCGCGCTTTGATGAGGAAGCGAACATCGGCTGGGCGACCAAGCTGGAGGAAGTCGGCGTACATGTCGTCTACGGCGTGGTGGGCTACAAAGTGCATGCCAAAGCCGTATTGATCGTGCGCCGTGAGAGTGGGCAACTGCGCAAATACGCGCATCTGGGCACGGGCAACTACCATCCGAAAACCGCACGGCTGTATTCAGACTTCGGTTTACTAACCGCCAACTCCGACATCACGCACGATGTCAGCGAGGTGTTCAAACAGCTCACGGGGCTGGGTAAAGCGCGTACCTTGACCCATCTGTGGCAAGCGCCGTTTACCCTGCACAGCAACATCATGGAACGCATTCGCGAAGAAACGGAAATGGCGCGTGCTGGTGGCAAAGCGCGCATCATCGCGAAGATGAATTCGCTGCAAGA
>CAYPYQ010000207.1:0-12512 GCA_964414735.1 uncultured Hydromonas sp. | reverse complement strand
ATGCCGTACAGCTGTCATATCAATCGCGCTTTGGGGCACAAAAATGGCTGCAGCCGTATTCGATTGACACGCTGACCCAATTGGCGCAATCGGGTACGCGTCGCGTGGATGTGCTCTGCCCGGGTTTTTCCGCAGATTGTTTGGAAACCTTGGAGGAAGTCGCCCATCAACTCAAAGCGGTTTTTTTGGACAACGGCGGTCAGAGCTATCACTACATCCCGTGTTTAAATACCGACAGTGCGCATATCGAAATGATGGCACAATTGTCACGATTGAGCTGACACCCATCCTGCAGCGCCTGCATCCGTTACAGCATGTGGGCGAATTGGATTTATTTAACCCGATAACAACAATAGAGAGCTTCACTTGCCATTCAAAACCTATCCCAGCGAGCACATCGGCCGCCTCGAATTCATTATATTAATTGCCTTGATGATGGCGATTGGCGCACTGTCAATTGACACCATGCTCCCCGCTTTCCCGCGCATGACGCAGGACTTTGGTCTGCAAGCATCTGAAGCCAATCACATTCAGTGGGTGGTATACGCCTACATGATCGGCTTTTCATTCGCACAACTGGTGTACGGTGCGCTGGGTGACTACTATGGGCGCAAACCGATCATCCTAATTGGCCTGAGCATTTTTGCTATTGCTACCATCGGCGCGGCGCTATCACCCAGCTTTTATTTTTTACTGGCCATGCGCGTTTTGCAAGGGATCGGACTCGCATCCATGCGCGTGCTCTCGGCGGCCATCGTGCGCGACCGCTTCTCCGGTCACGCCATGTCGCAGGTGATGTCGATGATTATGATGGTCTTTATCATCGTACCGATCATCGCCCCGAGCTTAGGACAAGTGCTGCTGTTTCGCTTTCAATGGCACAGTATTTTTTGGGCTTTGTTACTGTATGCCGTGATTTTCGGCGTTTGGTTTGCTTATCGTATGCCTGAAACACTGGATCCCAATTTCCGCCGGCCAATTTCCGTATCCAGTATGTGGGATAGCCTCAAACAGTGCGTGCACAATCGTTCAACGTTTGGCTACGCCACTGCCGTGGGGATCATGCAGGGGGTATTGATGGCATACATCGGCTCATCCGAGCAAATTTTCCAGCGCAATGTGTACCATCTCGGCGAGCATTTTCCATTGATGTTCGGTGCGATTGCCGCCTCCATGGGTTTGGCTTCGTTCACCAACTCGCGTCTGGTCGAACGCTTTGGTATGCGGCGCATGGCGCATACAGCACTGTGGTTGTTTTTAATATTGACCAGCGTGTTGACTTTGACCGCTTGGGGATTCAAAGGCCACCCGCCGCTGATGCTGTTCGCACCCCTATTGGCCGCATGCTTGTTTTGCTTTAGCATCATGATGCCGAATTTCAATACGATTTCACTGGAACCGATGCGTACCATCGCTGGCTCGGCCTCATCGTGGACCGGTTTTTACACCAGTCTGATCGGCGCGATTTTGGGTAGCGTCATCGGTCAGGCGTTTAACGGCACAGTGCTGCCGCTGGCGCTGGGTTATTGGCTCATCGGCGTGGTGGTTTTGGCGACCGTGGTTTGGACTGAACGACGTTTGCCGCTGCATTTGGGTTCGAACGATGTGCATCATTAAACGCACGGCTAAAGCGCTTTCGAATAGTTAAATAACAATCGCTCCGATCGGAGCGATTTTTTTAATAGATATCCATGGTTTTCATGGTGCGATGACGCACCAGCACCTGACTCTCGCGCAAACAACCGTGAGCAATCATGCGCTGAGCCAGGGTCTGCGCGATGTACACCGAGCGATGCTGTCCACCGGTGCAGCCAATGGCAATGGTGAGGTAACTGCGATCGTCCTGCTCGAATTTTGGAATCCAGCGCTGCAGGAACCGTTCGATATCTTCAATTAACAACTCGGTGTCGGGTTGAGCCTGCAAGAATGCTTGCACCGGCTCATCCAATCCCGTTAAAGGACGAAGATTCAAATCGTAATACGGATTCGGTAGCACTCGGGCATCAAATACAAAATCGGCATCCAGCGGCACACCGTGCTTGAAACCAAACGACTGAAACAGCACGGTCAGTCGGTCATTCGGCAAATCCAATACTTCATGAATGTATTGTTGCAGTTGTTTCGCCTTGAGTTTACTGGTATCAATCACCACGGATACCGCGATCAATGGCGTCAAGCGCGCTCGTTCCAGGTCAATGCTGTCTTTGAGTGACTGATCGACGCCACTGTCGGATAAAGGCATCCGCGATAAGGGATGGCGACGACGCGTTTCCGAATAGCGCTGGATGAGCGCACTGTCGCTGGCGGTTAGAAACAAACTGTGTACCGCCCGCCCCTGCGCACGCATATTGACAATTTGATCATGCAGTTTTTCAAAATCCGCCGACGAGCGCGCATCAATGCTGATCGCCAAACGCGGGTAGGTCGCACGATTCATCTCGGTAATCAACGGCTCAAGCAGATTGGCCGGCAGATTGTCCACGCAATAGTAGCCAATATCCTCCAAATGCCGCAGCACAACGCTCTTGCCCGAGCCGGATAAACCTGTGACCAATACCAAATCCATGATTCACCTTTTCAGGACAGTCAATTAAATTTCACCTTGAATATTGTGGTTCGAGCGATCCAAACGGGTTTCATCCATCGCCTGTCGCTGGCGCGCCATGAACTCTTGCAATGTGTTAATCCCGCGCAACTTGAGTACCGTATCGCGCACCGCCGCCTCAACCAGAACCGCCAAGTTGCGACCGGCCGCAACCGGTAAAACCACCTTATGAATATCCACCCCCAAAACATTTTCCGTCAGATGCTGCATCGGTAGGCGCTCGTATTTCGTGTCCATTTCAGTACGCTTAATCAGCTGCGTAATCAGACGCAGCTTAATTTTGCGGCGCACCGCTGTTTCACCGAAAATCGTTTTGATATCCAGCAAACCAATCCCGCGCACCTCCAGTAAATTTTGCAACAACGGCGGACAACGACCCTCGATAAAATCCGGTGCCACACGCGCAAAGTCCACCTGATCGTCCGCCACCAAACCGTGCCCGCGCGAAATCAACTCCAGCGCCAGCTCGGATTTACCCAAACCCGACTCACCGGAAATCAGTACGCCCACGCCCAATACATCCATCAGCACGCCATGACGCGAGCAACGTTCGGCAAACAAGCGGTTAAAGTACACTCGCAAATATTCAATCGCCCGTGCCGAGGACTCCTGCGTGCTAAACAGCGGAATCACATTGTCCTCGCACCAGCGGATCAAAAAATCAGGGGCATCGACACCATCGGCGATAATCAAAGCAGGCGGTTCGCCATATTGCAGAAAGTCGTTCAGATACTCCACGCGACGCGCTTCACTCAAGCGGTCAAAAAAATCACTTTCCGCCTGACCGATCACCTGAATACGCGAAGCGTGGATCAGATTCAAATGCCCGACCAATTCAGCTGAGCCGGCATGCGAATCCTCCAAAATGCGAAACGCGCCATCCATACCGGCGCGCCATTTCAGCCCCAGCGAGGCCGACACATCATTGTATAAAGTTGCGATTGATTGCATGCCTAATCCGTTCGCTAAAAATGGGACTCGCTCACACCAGACTGCGACGTGCCGGCTCCCAAGTTTGCACCAATTGCAGCACCGCACCTGCGGAATCCGCCGCCATCAAAACATCGCGGTTCTCTTTTCCACTCAAAAACTCCGCCAACTCCGATAAAATTTCCAAATGCTGCTGTGTGGCCTGCTCCGGCACCAACAAAAACACCATCAACCCCACCGGCTGTGCATCCGGCGCGTCAAACGCCACCGGTGTATTCACGCTGATAACGGCAGCCACAGCTTCTTTCAATCCTTTAATCCGACCATGCGGAATGGCCACGCCTTTGCCCAAAGCGGTCGAACCCAGTCGTTCACGCGCCAGCAAACTGTCAAAAACCTTGGATCGTTCAATCCCTTGATTGTTTTCAAACAAAATCGAGGCATATTCAAATACCCTTTTTTTACTGGTGGCATCGACCTTCAATTCAATGTTTTGCGTCGGTAATAATTTGGCCAATAAATTCATTGCTTCTGCCTTTAAATCCGTTTTAGAAAAAGCCTGTGGAATGGTACATTATAGCCATGCCCCATGACAAACACAACGAAAAGCCCGCGTCATGCGGCACGATTTGCGCAATTTGCCGCAACGATGACAAAGCGCAAACCATCAGCCCAATAAAAAACCCGCTGTGCGAACACAGCGGGTTTTTCGATTCACCTCGGTACGAACCGACTCACAATGGAATCGCGATCAACATAGAGAGGCAATCAAAGGTATTAGGCAACCTCAGGCACTACGTTCAATGCGATGGTCGCATTTACGTCGGTGAACAATGCAACGGCCACAGAGTATGCGCCGATGGTTTTCACCGTACCTTCAACCACGCGTACTTGTGATTTGTTCACTTCAAAGCCTTGTGCTTTCAACGCTTCAGCGATGTCTGCATTGGTGATGGAGCCGAACAAACGACCATCCACACCGGCTTTAGCTGGGATTTCGATGGCAACGCCTTCCAATTTTTCAGCAACCGCTTGCGCAGCAGCCAATTTCTCAGCTTGTACTTTTTCCAATTCAGCGCGGCGTGCTTCGAACTCAGCCATGGCTGTTTTAGTTGCGCGGCGAGCTTTGCCTTGAGGGATCAAAAAGTTACGTGCGTAGCCATCTTTGACTTTAACCACGTCGCCCAATTGACCAACGTTCAATACTTTTTCTAATAAAATAATTTGCATGATTTATCCTTTCGTTATCCGATACGCAAGCATTACTTGTGGTTGTCGCAGTATGGCAACAGAGCCAAGAAACGCGCACGTTTGATGGCGGTGTTCAATTGACGCTGATAAATCGCGCGGGTACCAGTCAAACGAGCAGGGATGATTTTGCCGTTTTCAGCGATGAAGTCTTTCAAAGTATCGACGTCTTTGTAGTCAATTTGTTCAACGCCAGCGGCGGTGAAGCGGCAAACGCGTTTGCGTTTGAACAATGGGTTTTGTTGTTGGCGGCGTTCTGGACGACCGTTTTTACCACGTGGAGCTGCCATGATGCATTTCCTTTTTCAAAAATTAATTTAATGACTTACTGGACTGATGTGCGTGATGTGCAACCGTAATTTGACACTTTTAAGGCTTTTGCGATTCAAGAACCCCTGTACTTTGTAGTGGTGTCCCACCGTACAGGCATTGACCGCTACCGCTGCCCCCCCCATCGCCACTGCGACGATTTCAAACTGGGTTTGGCGCGGACTTCCCGCCTCCGACTGCTCTGATTGATGTTGTAAAACTACTTCAATCATCGGGCAACCGGTTAAGTTTGTGTGCAAGGATGATTTTTCAACCAAGCACGCTTCTAATGTCAATCGATTGTGATTCGACGCGCTCATCAGCCGTCTATTACAAGGTTACGAATTACTCAGCAGATGCGGCTTCAGCCGGAGCAACTTTCTCAGCGGCTTTTTCGGCAGCTTTCTCAGCAGACTTGAGCATCACAGACGCGCCGGTTTCGGCTTTGTCCAATTTGGTGGTCAAGTGGCGCAGGATCGCATCGTTAAAGCGCAAGTTGTGTTCCAACTCATCCAATGCTGCTTGTGAGCATTCGATGTTCCAGCACAGATAGTGTGCTTTGGCCAATTTTTGAATTGGGTAAGCCAGTTGACGACGACCCCAGTCTTCAAAGCGGTGTACTTTACCTTCCGCTGCGGTCAGTTGCGTGGTGTAACGCTCCATCATCGCAGGTACTTGCTCGCTTTGGTCCGGATGTACGATCAGTACGATTTCATAATGACGCATAGATTCTCCTTGTGGATAAAAACCCTCCGACGCGTCGTTGCCGGTAGGGTAAGAAAGAAAACGGCGATTATCAACCAATCGCCGTTGTCACTAACTATTGGCGGAGACGGAGGGATTCGAACCCTCGATACAGGTTTAAGCCCGTATGCTTCCTTAGCAGGGAAGTGCCTTCGACCTCTCGGCCACGTCTCCTAATCCCGCACCGGATGAACCTGAATGCGAAATAGAACGAAATTATATAAAAAAACCGTATTTTGGTCAATGACTATCGTTATTTCTGTCGGATAGACGAAACGATTCATGCAATTGATACATTTTCGTGATTTATTTAGGCACGCTCAGGCATACAATGGCTACGCTTTGATGCATCGGTGCGCGGTATTAACTAAATTACAAGCTGACAAACCCGCCATCCAAAAAACATTACAAAGGGATTCATGATGACGCAAGCACAAAAATCAAACCAAGCCGCCTTGGCTTTGGCGGCATTGGGTATTGTCTATGGTGATATCGGTACCAGTCCGTTATATGCATTCAAGGAGGCGTTCGCGCACGGCATGGCGGTCAATGAAGTGAATGTTCTGGCCAGCATTTCAGCTTTTTTCTGGGCGATCATGCTGATTGTGACACTTAAATATGTGTGTCTGATTTTGCGCTTTAGCAACCACGGCGAAGGCGGCGTATTGGCGCTGATGGCGTTGGCAGTACAATCTGCGCAATCCCGACCCAAAACCTTGCGTTATGTGTTCGTCTTGGGCATGTTCGCCGCTGGACTGTTTTATGCCGATTCATTGATTACACCGGCAATTTCGGTTTTATCGGCGGTGGAAGGTTTGGGCTTGGTGTCCAATCGTCTGGATCGCTACATCGTACCGATTACCCTGATCATTATTGTCGCGCTGTTTTCCATTCAGCGGCATGGCACGCAAAAAATCGGTAATTTGTTTTTTGGCCCTTTGATGATCGTTTGGTTTGCTTGTTTGGGCGTATTGGGTATTGTGAATATCGTGCAAAACCCGATGATTTTGAAGGCGTTGAGTCCGTATTATGCAATTCATTTCGCACTGACCGAGCCTAAGATGGCATTCGTGCTGATGTCTGCGGTGTTTCTGGCTCTCACCGGTGGCGAGGCGCTGTTCGCCGACATGGGGCACTTTGGCGGCAAAGCGGTGCGTATGGCGTGGTTCGGTGTGGTCTGGCCGGGGCTGATTTTGAACTACCTTGGTCAAGGCGCACTGGTGCTGAACGATCCAAGCGCGATTAAAAATCCGTTTTATCTGCTCGCGCCGCCTTCGATCATGATTGTATTTGTGGTTTTAGCAACCATCGCCACGGTCATCGCGTCACAGGCAACCATAGCTGGCGCGTACTCCATGACGCTGCAAGCCATCCGCCTGAATCTACTGCCGCGCATCGGCATCCTGCACACTTCGGACACGGAGCAAGGGCAAATCTATATTCCGTTCATCAATGCTTTGATGCTGCTCGGCGTGGTACTGCTGGTTTTGGGCTTTGGTTCATCATCCGCATTGGCCGCCGCGTATGGTCTGGCCGTTTCGGGCACGATGTTGATTACCACTGGCATCGTGTTGTATTTACTCTCAGTCACGCGTCCACGCTGGCGCGGCTGGATGACTTTGGCTTTTGCGGTATTCGCGGCAATTGAGTCGGTATTTTTTATTTCCAACATCGGGAAAATCGCGCACGGCGGCTGGCTGCCTCTGAGTTTGGGGATTGCATTTTTTGTGATTTTGTACACATGGCAACGCGGGCAGAAATATTTGTCTCAAGAACGCCAAAAACACAGCATCCCGATGAAGAGTTTTATCGCAATGGACAAATCGGACATTAAAACCGTGGAGGGAACGGCGGTGTATATGAGCGGCGATTTGACGCTGGTACCGCGCGCCTTGATGCATAATTTGAAGCACTATCAGGTGCTGCATGCGCAGAATGTGTTTTTACGCGTGTTTGGCGAAAACATTCCGTATGTCGCCGAGGCGGATCGCGTGCGCATTCAGGATCTGGCCGAGAATATGTACGCGATTGAACTGCATTTTGGCTTTCGCGAGCAGCCACTGTTAGAACCGGTGTTGCAGAGCATTCAACATGATCGCCTGAAATTCGACCCCATGACCACCAGCTATTTTGCGTCCAATGCGAAGCTGATTCAGGGTAAAAATCATTTCAATCACTGGCAGTTCATGCTATTTCATACACTGTATAAGCAATCCGCCAGCGCCAGTGATTATTTCGGTTTGCCCCCGAACCGTACGGTGCAGCTGGGGGCACAAGTTGAACTATAACGAGCGCGTTACGGCAGGATCACCGTCAACAGCGCTTTGTCCTTGCCCTGCATGTTCGGGATCGACACGATGTGGCCGCCACCGGCGGCTTCTTGCACCGCGATGCCTTCTTTGCGCATTTCGTTGAGCGTGACAATCTGATTGCCCGACGGGTGGATGATTTCCAGCGTGTCGCCCACGCGGAATTTGTTTTTCACGTCAATCGTCGCCCAGCCGTCCGCATCCACACTCATCACGTCACCAACGTATTGGCTGGTTTTCGCGCTGGAGTAGCCGGACACATAGTTTTGCATTTCGTGCGATTGGTGGCGCTCAAGGAAGCCATCGGTATAACCGCGATTGGCCAGCCCTTCGAGTTCGGCGTACAGCTCCGGATTAAACGGTTTGCCCGCGAGCGCATCGTCAATTGCACGGCGGTAGGTCTGCGCCGTGCGCGCGACGTAGTACAGCGATTTGGTGCGGCCTTCGATTTTCAATGAATCCACGCCGATTTTAATCAGCTTCTCCACGTGCTGAATCGCTCGCAGATCTTTGGAGTTCATGATGTAGGTACCATGCTCGTCTTCCAAAATCGGCATCATCTCGCCCACGCGCGTGGCTTCTTCGATCAAATAGGTTTTATTCGCCAGCGGATGGCGTTTGATCTCGGTTGATGAAAACGCATCGTTGGCCTCGTCCCACGCCTTTTGCACATCGAAGTTGATTCTCTGCACGTCGCCCGAGTCGGTATCGGTGGTGTCATGCATTTTATAGTCCCAACGGCAGGAGTTGGTACATGTGCCTTGGTTCGGATCGCGGTGATTGAAGTAACCAGACAGCAAGCAGCGCCCCGAATACGCAATGCACAAGGCGCCATGCACGAATACTTCCAGCTCCATATCGGGACACTCTTGGCGAATTTCGGCGATTTCGTCGATCGACAACTCACGCGACAAAATGATGCGCGATACACCCATGCGTTGCCAGAATTTCACCGCCGCGTAGTTGACTGTATTGGCCTGCACCGACAGGTGAATCTCCTGCTCCGGCCATTTATCCCGTACCATCATGATCAAACCGGGATCGGCCATAATCAGCGCGTCGGGCTTCATGGCGATCACCGGCTCGATGTCGGTCATATAGGTTTTGATTTTGCTATTGTGTGGCAACACATTGGACGCCACGTAAAATTTTTTGCCCCGTGCATGTGCTTCGGCAATACCCGTTTTGAGCGCATCGAGTTTGAATTCATTGTTGCGGGCGCGCAACGAATAGCGCGGTTGCCCCGCATACACTGCGTCTGCACCATAGTCGTAGGCGGCACGCATCTTCTCCAGCGTCCCCGCTGGAAGCAATAATTCGGTTTTCATGTCATCGTCCTTAGCAAGAGGAAGGCCGGGTTGATTCCCTGTTGAGCCTGTTTCAAATGAGGGCGCGATTTTATCACGTTTGGCAACTGCTTGTTTTATCAATACTTTCAACCACTAAGGTCTGTACAAATCGTTTGTCGTACGATGGATGGCGCCATCACAATTCACTCATCCGCATGCTCGGCATTTCATGCGCAGTCGATAGCGCCCATTCGGATTAACCCAACACCTCTCGGCGCACACCCAAAGATTCAACCCGCCCGACATCTAAATATTTTTACACAATTAAAGATCATCCTTAATAATCAGTACGTTGGTAATTTTGATTTTCTACAAAAATTAAAGCGAAATTTGTTGAAATTTACGACAGTAATAATCCCTATCTACAAAAAATAAGCATAAAATTGCACCTGGCCCCGTGCCCAATCTGTACCAAAATATATTACAGCACGGGATTTATCACACACAAAAGGACTTTCTTATCATGCAAAGCAAGCAGATTCCGTCCTCTATTGGCAATCCCGCCAACCCAGAGGATTTAAAGACCCCAGCCATACCCCATGATTCCGGCGACGATGGCTATCACAAGGGGCTGAGCAATCGCCAAGTACAAATGATCGCTATGGGCGGCGCCATTGGTGTGGGCCTGTTTTTAGGTGCGGGCGGTCGTTTGGTCAAGGCAGGGCCATCATTGGTACTGGCCTATGCCATTTGCGGGATTTTGGCGTTTTTGTTGATGCGCGCCTTGGGCGAGCTGGTGATGCACCGCCCATCCAGTGGTTCATTCGTATCGTATGCCCGCGAATTTTTTGGTGATAAATGGGCGTATGTGGTCGGCTGGATGTACATGCTCAACTGGATGACCACGGGGATTGCAGAAATCACGGCAGTCGCCACCTATGTACAAAAGTGGGCACCTCATCTACCCCAATGGATTCCGGCTCTGGTCGCTCTGTGCGTAGTATTGGCCATCAATCTGTTCTCGGTCAAAGCCTTCGGTGAATTTGAATTCTGGGCTGCTTTGTTAAAAGTCGTCGCTTTGATTAGCTTTATTGTAATCGGTACCGGAATGGTGTTGTTTGGTGCACAAGTACAAGGACACACGGCAGCCGTCAGCAATCTATGGAGCTTTGACGGCGGTTTTGCACCGCATGGTTTGCTACCGATGGTCTTAGTCATGCAAGGGGTGGTTTTTGCCTATGCCTCCATCGAGATGGTCGGGACGGCAGCCGGCGAAGCGCAAAATCCGCGTGAAGTCATGCCTAAGGCCATTCGCTCCGTGATTTACCGAATTATCTTTTTCTACATCGGTTCGGTGTTACTGCTGGGTATGCTGCTCCCATATACCGCATACAAAGCCGGCGAAAGCCCGTTTGTCACCGTATTTGGCAGCATGGGTTACAGCTGGATCGCCGACGCGATGAACGTGGTCGTATTAACCGCCGCATTGTCCTCCTGTAACTCCGGTTTGTATACCACAGGTCGAGTTTTGCGCTCATTGGCCGCAGCAGGCGAAGCACCGAAATTCACCTTGTTAATGAGCAAAACCCATGTACCTTATGGCGGTATTTTGCTGACTGCCTCGGTATATTTCTTGGGTGTTATTTTGAACTACTACCTGCCGCACGCCGCATTTGAAATCGCATTGGAAACCGCAGCGGTGGGTATCGTTTGGACTTGGGGCACCATTTTTGCCTGCCAAATCGCACTGCGTCGTAAAATTGACAAAGGAGAACTGCCTGCCACCAGCTTCCCGATGCCCGGCGCGCCACTCACCTCATGGATCGGCCTAGCCATGTTGGCGGTAATCGTTGGCATCATGTGGACGGATGATTTTAACCGTACCGTAATGCTGTGGTCGACTTTATACATTGCTCTACTAGTTGCGGGCTGGTTCTTTGTGAAGAAAAACAAAGAACGCATGCACAACAGCGGTCAGACCGAGAGCGAAGTAGAGTTCTAAGGAACCCTCGCACAGAGCAAAAAGCCTAACTCGACGAGTTAGGCTTTTTTATGCTCAAGCAATGCAAAACGCCGTTAACTGGTCGTCGGCATCATGAAGGCATTGCCTTTTTGAGTTTTGCTTGACCAGCGTTGCGATACCGCTTTAACCTTGGTGTAGAAACGCACGCCCTCCGTGCCGTACACATGATGGTCACCAAACAAGCTGCGCTTCCAGCCGCCAAAGCTGTGGAACGCGAGTGGCACCGGAATCGGCACATTCACACCGACCATACCGACTTGCACACCATCGACGAACGCGCGAGCCACTGCACCATCGGCGGTGTAAATACTCGTACCGTTGCCAAACTCGTGATCGTTAATCAATTGCAAAGCCATGGCAAAATCCGGCACTCGCACCACACACAGCACCGGCCCGAAAATTTCTTCTTTATAAATCGTCATATCCGCAGTGACGTGATCAAACAGTGTACCACCGAGGAAATAGCCTGCCTCATTCGCAATCGGATGCGCACGACCATCGACCACCAGCGTTGCGCCTTCTTTCGCACCCTGCTCGATATAGCCTGCCACTTTTGCCTTATGCGCGGCTGTGATCAACGGCCCCATGTCTTTGCCGGTGTCTTTGTTATCCGCGCTGATGCCATTGCCAATATTTAAGGTACGCGCACGCTCGGCCAAACGACTGACCAACTCATCGGCCACATCACCCACCGCGACTGCCACCGAAATCGCCATGCAGCGTTCGCCCGCCGAGCCATACGCCGCGCCGGTCAAAGCATCGGTCACCGCATCCATGTCCGCGTCCGGCATCACGATCATGTGGTTTTTCGCGCCACCCAGCGCCTGTACGCGTTTGCCATGCGCCGCTGCGGTTTCGTAAATGTATTGTGCAATCGGGGTAGAGCCGACGAAGCTCACAGCCGCCACATCCGCATGCGTCAGCAAAGTATCGACCGCGACTTTATCGCCGTTGACCACATTAAACACACCATCTGGCAAACCCGCTTGCTGGAGCAATTCGGCCAAAAATAAGCTCGCCGACGGATCGCGCTCAGATGGTTTCAACACAAAGGT
>CAYPYQ010000206.1:0-5062 GCA_964414735.1 uncultured Hydromonas sp. | reverse complement strand
ATGGTGACCATCGGCATTGGTGCAGGTAAAGATACCGACGGTCAAGTATTGGTGTTGTACGATATGCTGGACGTATTTCCGGGCAAAAAAGCCAAATTCGTTAAAAACTTCATGCAGGGCAAATCCAGCATTGCGGAGGCGATCGCCGAATATGTGGTACAAGTGAAATCCGGTGAATTTCCGCAGCCCGAGCATGGATTTACGGGAGGTGCATAATGTTACGCAAACTGAGTTTATTCGCGGTCAGTGCCGTGTTACTAGCGGCTTGCCAAACCCAACCACAAAACCCATCGCAAAATCCGCCGCCTAAGCCGGAGGTCAAGCCGACAGGTATGCAAACCTGCAAATTCCGTCCGGAGGTCTGCACCATGCAATACGAGCCTGTCTGCGGCTTTGATCAGGCAGGGCGTCAGTTACAAACCTATGGCAACGCGTGCAGCGCCTGTGGTCAGCCCGAGGTACACAGCTTCACGCCAGGCGAATGCAATGGCACCAAACGTCAATAACCTTTAAAAATTCACTCATACCGTTTCAGGAATCACCATGCGAATTATTTCCGACATCAACGAATTACGCTCACAAATGCACGGGCAAAACCGTGTGGCCTTTGTGCCGACGATGGGCAATCTGCATGAAGGGCATTTGAGCCTGATGCGCTTGGCGGCGGTGCATGGTGATCCGGTGGTGGCCAGTATCTTTGTCAACCGTTTGCAGTTCGGTCCGAACGAAGACTTTGATAAATATCCGCGCACTTTGCAGGTCGATGCCGATAAGTTGGAAAAAGAGCATGTCTACGTGCTGTTCGCACCGACGGAAAAAGAACTCTATCCCGAGCCGCAAGAATACCGCATTCAACCGCCGACACAGTTGGGCGACATCCTCGAAGGCGAATTTCGCCCGGGGTTTTTCCAAGGCGTGTGCACGGTGGTATTGAAATTATTTTCCTGTGTGCAGCCGAAAGTGGCGGTTTTCGGGAAAAAGGATTACCAGCAGCTCATGATTATTCGCTCGATGGTGCGTCAGCTCGCGCTGCCGGTGGAAATCATCGCCGCAGAAACCGTGCGTGATGCGGATGGTTTGGCTCTGTCCTCGCGTAATCAATATTTATCGGCTGAAGAACGCGCCGAAGCGCCGCGTTTGTATCGTGTACTCAATCAAGTGCGTGAGCGATTGCTTGTGGATGTGTCTAAAAATGCCGATCAACTCGCGCAGTTGGAACAAGACGCCATGAGCGAGCTGATCGTGCATGGTTGGAAACCCGATTACATCGCGATTCGTCGTCAGCACGATTTGCTCGAGCCGACGGCGGAACAAGTTCGTGCCGGAGAGCCTTTGGTGATCCTTGCCGCAGCACGTCTGGGTACGACGCGTCTGATCGACAACCTCGAAATCTAATTAGCTTTACCAACCCCTAATTAAAATCTACCTTTGGAGAAAACGATGATTCAACGCATGGACAGCAACAACCGCATGAGCCAAATCGTGGTATACAACGGCGTGGTGTACTTGGCCGGACAAGTGGACGAGACCGACAAAGGCGGTCCGATCAAGGAACAAACCGCCAACGTGCTCAAACAAATTGATGAACTGCTGGCCAAAGCAGGCACGGATAAAACCCAGCTGCTCAGCGCGACCATTTATCTGACCGACATCAAAACCTTTGGCGAAATGAACGAAGCGTGGCAAGCGTGGGTGTCCCCACAGGGTTTGCCAACACGCGCCACCGTGGAAGTCGGTGCGCTCGCCGCGCCACAATACGGTGTGGAAATCGTTGCAACGGCAGCGGTGAAAGGCTAATAGCGAGGTATCGGCGCATTGAAACGCGATTTTCAGCCAATAAAAAGGTGTGCATTGATAGCGCACCTTTTTATTTCGTTATTTATACTGCATGCGCCTTGCGAAAGCGCGGCCACTCCATCGCGTCGAGCATATTTTTCACGATCAACCCTAACTCCGTATCTCCTTCAATCGCTAGCTCGCGGTTGAAAAACAGCGTATCGGGATCTTCCTGTCGGGTAGCCATCTGCAAAAATGCCGAGAGATTCGCACGGAAGATCAAATCAGGCTCGGCAGGTGCCTTGAGCAACGGGCGGAACCAGCCATTGCGATAGGTGAACGCCGCACGCGTACCGGTATCCAGTGTGTCTATCAGAAAATTACGATTCTCCAAACTTTCCAGATCATCGACCGAGAGCAATTGACTTTTGACCAAAACATTGAGCGCGCCGGTCAATGCCACCGCATGCGGCCATTGTGGTAGTAAGTCGCCCACGGTAGCGACGAAGCTCGGTAGGGTGAAACGTGGAATTGGCCATATACGTGAACTCGGTAGAGAAGTCATGTGATACTCCTATGCGTGATTGAGAATGCTTTCGTGCGAGGCTGAGGCCGCTGCTGCATGCTGGGCGATACCTGCTTCGCCAAACCAGTAGCCATTGACGAATCCATGCGGCGTCCACTCGGCAGGCAGTTCATGGGGCGTTTCGCCGCGCCGCGCTGTATCAAATGTGGCGATGATCTCGCTGGTGTGTTCCGGTTGCGGGCTGATGCGTACCACTTCAATGCCCATACTCTGTAATTCAGGCATTTGCGCGAGCAGATTGTAGGTCTGTGCTGACATGGTTTGAATGCCGTTGATGGACAAAAATGGTTGGGCTTCGCGGGTTTTCAGTGTGAGCGCCTCAGGGTGATCCATACATTTGAACTGGCAATCGTCTTTATTCAAACCGTAGTGACGCGCGGTAAAGCAGCGCGCGGAGAATGCCAATGGCAGTTTGCCATAGACGAAGACTTCGGTTTGTACGCCAGCGGGGCGGCTGCAATGCAGCGTTTCAATCATGCTGCGCGAGGCCTCCAGCGGTGGAACCCAGCGCGTCATTCCGTAGCGTTCAAATGTCGCTAATGTCGCGGCATTGTAAATATTCAGGTGTGGTCCTGCGACAAACGGGCGACCGGCAGCGATATTGATCGCTCCCAGATCGTTGGCCTCGACCGTGCAGCCGGCCTCATCCATCAGGCGGCGCAACGCTTTCAGATCGCTTTCTGATTCGAGTAGGGCTTGCGCGGAGACGACCACTTCTTTGCCAAAATCAGTCAGCTGACGCGCCAGTTGCAGCCAGTCATTGAGTTTTAATTGCTGTTGACGGCGCGAACAGACGACTTCGCCAACGTAGATGATGTCCAGTGCGGGAATCTGCGCCATTTCGGCGTAGAAATTCAGTACCTGATCTTTGGGCCAAAAATACAGCAGCGGGCCGAGTGCGAGTTTCATGGGTTTATCTCCACGGGCGGTTGTACGCGCCGAGCGTGATTTGCGTGCCTTCGGCCACTTTGCTTAGCTCGGCTTGCCACGCGGGTTTGACTTGGAATTGTGTTGGGTTGCGTTTGAGTTCATCCAGTGCGGCACGCAGCGCGCGGGTGACTTGCGCGACATAGGTGGGGCTGCGTTGGCGGCCTTCGACTTTGATCGCGGATACCCCGATCTGTGCGATTTGCGGCAGCAGGGCGATGACATTCAGGCTGGTCGGCTCCTCCAGTGCGTAGTAGGTTTCGCCGTTGACGTCAAACCGACCTTTGCACAGCGTCGGATAGCCCGCCGGTTCATTGTCGCGGTAGCTGTCGATCAGGATGTCGTTCAGACGCGTATTCATTTTGCCCGGCTGCTTTTCCCATTTGACATATTTGGCCGGTGAGCAGGCGCCGACGGTATTAGGTGATTCGCCCGTGGCGTAGGAGGAGAGCCAGCAGCGCCCTTCGTTCATCACGCACAGACTGCCAAAGCCGAATACTTCGATTTCGACCGTGGTGTTTTGAATGACGGTTTGCACTTGCGCGAGGGTTAATACGCGCGGCAGCACGGCGCGTTTCACGCCGAATTCACGTTGCGCAAAATTAACCGCCTCATAACTGGTGGCCGAGCCTTGCACGGATAGATGCAGGCGCAAATTCGGGTGGTGCTGCGCTGCGTAATCCAGCAGACCGATGTCGGCCAGAATCACGGCATCCACGCCCAGATCAGCAGCGCCATCGACGGCACGACGCCAGTCGGCTTCACGTCCGGGTTGCGGGAATGTGTTGATCGCCATGAGTACGTGTTTGCCTCGGGCGTGTGCGTAGCGGATGCCTTCGATCATCGCTTTTTGGTCAAAATTCAGACCGGCGAAGTTGCGGGCGTTGGTGTCGTTTTTGTAGCCCATATAAACTGCGTCAGCGCCATGATCTATGGCGGCGCGCAGTGCGGGCAAGCTGCCGGCAGGGCAAATGAGCTCGGGTGTTTTGAATTGCGGCATCGTCCTCGTTCCTCTTTGTTCTGAGATGAGAGGCGCTGATCGGCCGAGTATGCCATTGGATAAAAATAGGGTTCGACGACGGTCAACGCGCGCCAGAAGGATGTCGCAAGGCGGTATTCAGATAATGTGGGTTTTTGACCTGAATCGCTCCCTGGTCAACCCTTTCTGTGTGGAATTTGAGTAACCGGCGCATTCTACTCCGCTTGGGGTGCAAATACAAACCGAGTAGGTCTTTTTCCTATGAGAATATACTTTTAGGCGTAGTTGTATGGTGTCAATCGGATTATTTTAAGCATATTCTTTGGTTGATTTGGTTCGGAGTTTTGCCGCGAATGTGCTGTTCATCGTGCTCAAAGTGGCTGATGCAGCGTGCTTTTGCTATGATACGCCTACGATTAAATTACCTTTATTTTTACTATGGACGTCAAAATCGAACAGAGCTGGAAAAACGCCTTGGCACATGAGTTTGCGCAGCCGTATTTCGAGCAGATCAAGGCCGGATTGGTCGCATGTAAAACCGCGGGGAAAACCTTTTATCCGCGTGGCAGTTTGATTTTTAACGCCTTTGATACCACGCCCCTGCCGGATGTCAAAGTGGTGATCCTCGGGCAGGACCCGTATCATCAGCCGAATCAGGCCATGGGGCTGTCGTTTTCCGTGCCGCATGGTGTGGCGATTCCACCGTCTTTGCGCAATGTGTACAAGGAATTGGCACGCACGATGGATGGTTTTGTCATTCCGAATCACGGTGATTTGACGCATTGGGCGCAGCA
>CAYPYQ010000205.1:0-1986 GCA_964414735.1 uncultured Hydromonas sp. | reverse complement strand
CTTGGCCTGCGCGCTCACGCTGCTCAAACCACACACAGCGAGGATGAGCCACCCTGCCACCATCTGACGCGAACGCACGCGCCGAGTTTGCATCATGTTCAAAAAGCCGTGTGTCGTTTTTTGCATAACATCCCTTCTATTGATTTTCGTTAGGCTTGTGCCAAAATAATGCGCAATACGCGACGCAGCGGTTCAGCCGCGCCCCAAAGTAATTGATCACCCACAGTGAATGCGGATAAATATTCGCCGCCCATCGCCATTTTACGCAAACGCCCCACCGGTACGGTCAAAGTGCCCGTTACAGCAGTCGGGGTCAAATCGTTCATTGAAGCCGTGCGCTCGTTTGGCACCACTTTCACCCAATCATTGGCTTTGGCCAGCATGTCGTTGATTTCGTCCAACGGCACGTCTTTTTTCAATTTAATGGTCAAAGCTTGGCTGTGACAACGCATCGCGCCGATACGCACGCACAAGCCTTCTACGTTGATAAAACCCGATTGCCCCTCTGCGCGCCCCAGAATCTTATTGGTCTCAGCAGCACCTTTCCATTCTTCTTTGGACTGACCGTTACCCAAGTCTTTGTCGATCCATGGAATCAAGCTACCGGCCAATGGTACACCGAAGTGATCCGCTGGGTAGTTTTCTTCACGCATTTTCGCAGAAATTTTGCGGTCGATTTCCAAGATGGATGAACGCGGATCCGCCAGTAAATCAGCCACTTCTTTGTTCAACAAACCCATTTGATTGACCAGCTCGCGCATATTTGCCGCGCCACCGCCTGAAGCCGCTTGATACGTCATCGAAGTCATCCAGTCGATCAAATCTGCTTTGAATAAGCCGTCCAAAGCCATCATCATCAAACTCACGGTACAGTTACCACCGATGTAGTTTTTCACACCTTTGTTCAAGCCATCTTGGATCACAGGCATATTCACAGGATCCAAAACAATAATCGCATCATCAGCCATACGCAGGCTGGATGCTGCGTCAATCCAGTAGCCATTCCATCCCGCTGCGCGCAATTTAAGGAATACTTCGTTGGTGTAGTCGCCACCTTGGCAGGTCAAAATAATGTCGCAGGTCTTGAGCTCATCCACGTTATTGCCATCGTGCAAAACGCCGTCCGATTTCGCAATCGTCGGAGCTGCACCACCCGCATTGCTCGTGCTGAAAAATACCGGTTCAAAGTGTGCGAAATCATTTTCCGCAACCATGCGATCCATCAGAACCGAACCGACCATACCGCGCCAACCTACCAAACCCACTCGTTGCATCATCTACTCCAAATAAACATCAAAAAAACTTCAAAAAATCAAATCAACTCATTATTAATTAACGAATCCACTCATATTAATTTTCTGCACAACCAGCACATTCACCCGCGCCGCTTCTGAGCGCAGGAATGAATTCACTGAAGCTTCGTCCAGTCCATCCATCCGAAATACCGACGTCAGACGATAACCAAAATTGGCATCATTAAAATATGGGCTGGATTCTGAATTGAACGAACCCGCACGAACCGCATCAATACGGCGAGCAGCCAAATCAAGATACAGGCAACGATAGTGATTGCCTGAATTTTCATAGCATGACCGTGATTCGGACTCCAAGCGCGCCATTCCGCCCAATTGGTGTAATTTTACCGCCCAATCAGTAATTCCTGAAAGCAATTCGTCCGAATAAGCATATTTTGCCCAAGATTGTTGTGGATTCGCACTGGCAGCCTTGCCTTCCAGCGCATTCGCTTCCGCGCGTTTTTGCTCCAGCTGGCGAATTTGCTCCTGCATCTGCTGGATTTCCAGCTGCTGTTGTGCCGTCCGTTGTTTTTGCTCCTCAAGCTTTTGCAGCTGCTCTTCGGCTTTACGCTGTTGTTCGGAAAATATTTGATCAGCCGTCGGATTACCCGCGATTTTCACATTTTGAATGCCCAATCGCTCCTCTTCTAAACGCTGGATTTCCGCACGCTGGGCTTGTAGTTTTTCTTCT
>CAYPYQ010000204.1:0-2856 GCA_964414735.1 uncultured Hydromonas sp. | reverse complement strand
TACGAAGCCATGTCACTCGGCATTCCCGTCATCGGTCACTGTTTGGGCGGACAACTACTGGCCAAAGCCAGCGGCGGCACGGTGCAAAAAGCCCCACATACCGAGATCGGCTGGCATGTCGTCACACCGGAGCATGACAATGTTGCCTATCAATGGTTCGGCGGCATCACGCCCGTAACCCTGTTCCAATGGCATAACGAATTTTTCATCCCGCCTCTGCGTGCGCAAAACATTGCCAGCAGCCTGTATTGCCAAAACCAAGCGTTCGTGTTGGATGACATCCACCTCGGCATGCAATTTCACTGTGAAGCCCTACCGGAGAAAATCAACCACTGGCTGGACACCGCACGCGAAGACCTGCGCGAAGCCAACGACATCAACGTCCACACCGTCGAGCGTATCCAGCGCGAGAACTGGACACACGTCGAAAGCGCCATGGCCGTCGCGCGTCAGCTTTACTTCCAATGGCTTACCAACGTCGAGATGGAAGACAAAATTCGCAGAAAACTCAAGCCATAACCTCAGAATCTATCGGCTGATAAAACTTAGATGGGTACGATAAAAATGCCCTACACACAAATCCTTCATCAAAACCTGGCATAATGCGAAAAATTTCAGATAAATCAAGGAGCTATGATGAAAACCCATTTCCGCACAGCCGCAATTGCCGCTCTACTGAGCAGCACGCTCTGGCACGCCAGTGCGTATGCCGAACCACAAACAACGGCACAAACCGATGACAGCTACAGTCTCAAGGTAAAAAAAACTGACTCAACTACACTGACATCCAAAGCCACGGCAGACAAAGCCGACGACAGCTCATTGGGACTAAAAATCGGCTCGAAAAGCAATATCCAGCTCTACGGCACAATCGACATCGGCTACTCCAAGTGGCATCAAAACTAACACGCCCTTGGCAATATAAAAAGCCCGCATTACCGCGGGCTTTTTTATTATCAAAACAGCGCAAACAGCATCAAGCGCTCGCCTGCGAACGCCTCATATCCAAAAACGTATACACCACCGAAAACACCACTGCCAGCGCAATCAAACCCGACACCCACACATTCGCATGACCAGAAAACGCCGTTTCAGTCATATAAACTATCGCCGGAACAAAAGCCAAAGTCAGCATCGTAATCATCGGACGCACCCTTTGCACACCCCACTGCATCAAAAACATCGGCAAGGCCACCCCGAAGAACGCCACCAACACCGAAAATAGCCAAAAATCCCAGCGCCAAATCCAATGCTCAAATACCAAGCCTAAAGCCAACGCGCACGGATACGTCAGATGAAAACGCCGTGCGAGCACCAACCGCGGGCTGACATGTGCCAGATGCAGCCGAGCAATCGAGGCGATAATCGCCACGCCCAAACCAGCACAGCAAGACAATAACACACCCCAAATGGCATTACTCATTACGACACCGACCATTTTCAAAACCAATAAAGTCGCGGCAAACATCACCACAAAAAACCCAGCCGCACTCCACAAATCGCGCCGATGATTCGTTTTCACAGCACTGAGTTTCTCACCGAGGAACCAAGCCGACACAAATACCGCAAACAACGGCCCCACTGCGATTTCAGTCAAACTCACCACCGACGCAGGAATAAATGCCATCGCCGCGAAAAACGCCACATAAGACAGCGCCGTAAATACCCCAAGTCGTCGCATCGCACGGCTGTCCTCCTGTGCATGCGGCTCTACAGGCCAAATGCGCAACGACAGCTCATAAAACAGCGCGCACAACAAACATGCGACGAACGCAAATTGCAGCATATTTCCCGATGGATAGCGTACCGAAATATAACCGTACGCCACTGACTGAAGCAGCAGTGACACGATGATCGCGATGATGGCCTGCATACCTTGTCCTTTCTATAAAGACAAAGACGGAGCGCTCTCACACTCCGCCTCACCCAATGACTCCCGAGAAGGATTCAATGGGTTTATTTGTCCAACTGAGTCACGTCACGCACCGCACCACGCGATGCTGAAGTGGTCATCGCCGCATAGGCTTTGAGCGCTGCGCTGACCACACGATTGCGGCTCAGAGGTTTCCAGCCGTCCTTGCCTTTGGCGTTCATCGCGTCACGGCGTTTGCCCAGTTCCTCATCACTGATGCGCACATTGATCGTGCGATTCGGAATGTCGATGTCAATCATATCACCTTCCTCGATCAGGCCGATTGCGCCCCCCTCCGCCGCTTCCGGTGACACGTGGCCAATGGACAGACCCGAAGTACCACCAGAGAAACGCCCATCGGTAATCAAAGCGCAGGCTTTGCCCAAACCTTTGGATTTGAGGTAGCTGGTCGGATAGAGCATTTCCTGCATGCCTGGACCGCCGCGCGGCCCTTCGTAGCGAATGATGACGACATCGCCTGCATTGATTTTATCGCCCAAAATCCCTTCCACCGCCGTGTCCTGCGACTCGAAAATACGCGCAGGACCGGAGAATTTGAGGATGGATTCATCTACACCGGCGGTTTTCACCACACAGCCTTCCAGAGCAATGTTGCCGAACAATACCGCCAAACCGCCATCGGTGCTGTACGCATGCGCCGCGTCGCGGATACAGCCGTCGGCACGGTCGGTGTCGAGCGATTCCCAACGTTTGTCTTGCGAGAATGCCACTTGTGATGGGACGTTTGCCGGAGCAGCTTTGTAGAATGTGTGAACCGCTGCGTCTTGCGTACGCATGATGTCCCATTGATTCAATGCTTCGCCCATGTTTG
This sequence comes from uncultured Hydromonas sp., assembly GCA_964414735.1. Lineage (GTDB taxonomy): Bacteria > Pseudomonadota > Gammaproteobacteria > Burkholderiales > Burkholderiaceae > CTSOIL-112. The sequence goes on along the minus strand of CAYPYQ010000204.1, from coordinate 112 downwards.
CACTGTGCACAGTCGCGCAATCGCGGTTAATCAAGCCCGCGCGATCGAGTTCGCCCAAAATCCCCATCACGCCACCGGCACGGTGTACGTCTTCCATATGGTATTTTTGCGT
>CAYPYQ010000203.1:0-1563 GCA_964414735.1 uncultured Hydromonas sp. | reverse complement strand
CTGTATTTTGCACACCGTGTGCACACGCCGCCGATCGTATTCACCATCCCCGCCGTCATCAATATGATTCCCGGCATTTATGGCTACGAATTCAGTATCGGCTTGATCCAGATCGTCTCACATGGCCAGGCCAATCAGTTTGATTTTAATTATGTGATGCAAATCGTCAGCTATGGGTTGAAAGCCGGATTTATCATGCTGGCGCTGGCATTCGGCATCATCGTACCGCTGCTGGTATCCAACACCAGTACGGCGAAAGACACCACCGACGTGCATCAGGTGATTCGTGAGCAAGTCATTCAAAAAGTGAAAACCATTGGGCGCAAGCGACGTGAGAAATAAATGCACCTTCGTTTACCAATAAAAAGCCCTCGCTTAAAAGTAGCGAGGGCTTTTTATTCTTCACGATTAAATTATTTTTTTGTATAGTCCGTGATTCCCAAACGATTACCCGACGGATCCAAAAATTCTACAGCCCAACCTGTTTTGATTTCAAACGGCTCACTCAAAAACTGAATACCTTTGGCTTTTAGTTCTTCATAGCTTGCTTTTACATCCGCCACTTCAAGCCATAGACTCGGCGATGCATCAGGAAAGCTGCTTTTTTCCTTCAGGATAATGGCAGGTTCGTCCTGACCAATCCGAAAAGCCATCATTCCCATCGGGCTAAAATCAAACTTTACCTCCAGACCCAAAAGCTCTGTATAGAACTTTTTACTCTCATTCAAATCATCGGCTGCGAAGAAAAAATTATCAATATTTTTCATAACCACCTCAAACCCAAGCAAAGTGTCCCGTTTACTTTAACTTGCCGTGACACTGTTTGAACTTCTTACCAGAACCGCACGGGCACGGCTCATTGCGCCCAACGTGGAATACATTGCCATGCTCATCGGTGTAGGTCGTGCCTTGTGCTGGCACAGCTTCTTCGTTATCCAGATCCTCGTCACCCGCGTGCTGCAAATTCATTTGCGCTTGTACGTCCTGTTCATGCGCAATGATGTCATGCTCGGCACGCTCGACCTGCTCTTCCTCTTGAATCTGTACGTTCATCAGCACACCCGATACGTTTTCTTTCACACGATCGAGCATCATGCTGAACAGTTCAAATGCTTCGCGCTTGTATTCCTGTTTCGGATTTTTCTGCGCGTAGCCACGCAGGTGAATACCTTGACGCAGGTGATCCAACGCGGAGAGATGTTCACGCCATTGGTGATCAATGGTTTGCAGCATCAACACGCGCTCAAAGTTGTGGAAACCTTCTTCGCCCACGCGATCGATTTTCGCTTGGTAAACGTCTTTAGCAGCACTTTGAATGTGTTCAATCAAATCTTCATCGGTCGCGGTTTTGTGCTCACCCATCCATGCCACGACCGGCACATCCAACGAATATTGGTTACGCAGGTGCGCTTCCAATTCCGGCAAACGCCATTGCTCTTCGATCGAGCCGTGCGGTACAAAGTCGCGCACCGCTTGCTCGAGCACATCGTCGCGCATGCCGTTGACCGATTCGCGTACCGCGCTGATGTCGCCTTCGTCCAGCAGGTCATTGCGCTGTGCGTA
>CAYPYQ010000202.1:0-12104 GCA_964414735.1 uncultured Hydromonas sp. | reverse complement strand
GATCTGCATCCGATTGCGCATGGCCGCGCGTACCGCCGAGAGCGTTTCCGGCAGCAGCACCAGCATCGCAATCGCAATCCCGACCACCGCCATCGGGGCAGAGATGGCATTCACGCCCGCTTCAATTGCCGGCGCTAAAGTTTTGGCCAGCCCCACGACCGCAACCAGCGACACCAACAAAAATACTAAGCTTACTACGGTGGCTAAAATCGATGGTCGTGTATGTGCCTCTTCCCACTCTACCTCTTCACTATTGGACGCACCGGGCACACTCGGCGGCAAAAAATACTCACGATGTCGGATCGTCAATACGAACACAAATACCACATACAACAGTAGCGACACCACACCGGCAAAGACCAATTGCGTATTGGTCAACGTCGCGCCCGCCGTAGACGAAGTAAATTTCGGCAAAACCAACACCAACGTGGATAACACCGCCAAAACCGACAAAGTCGGCGTCGTGCCATCCACACGAAACACCAGCACCCGATGGCGCCACGCGCCGAGCAGCAAACACAGGCCGATCACGCCGTTACACACGATCATCACCGTAGCAAATACGGTATCACGCGCCAGCGCACTGATTGCCTCGCCCCCGGAAAGCATCAGCGTCACGATCAACGAAACCTCAATAATGGTCACCGCCAATGCCAAAACCAGCGTGCCAAACGGCTCGCCCACGCGCAAGGCAATCACTTCCGCATGATGCACGGCCATCAAAACTGCGGAAAATAGCGCCACGAACACCAGCAGTAGCTGAAATCCCGATAACTCAGCCCCCATGACGGCAAACAGCACGCCAATAGCAATTAACGGAACCAGCAAGCCCCAAGCAGGCGTATCAAAAAGCGGTTTACGAAAAAAATTAACCATGCTGCTCCATTAATTTAAAAACGATTGACTATCAAATGATTGAAATGATTGATAAACTACATCATACCTATCAAATTTGTTTAAATTTTGCTATTACTATAAAAAACAAGAAAAATTACTGCGTTTAAAACAAAAAAACGCACTTATTTAGATCAAAAAACTTTTTCAGATAAAATATACTGACTAAGCCTTGTTTGCAGTGACATAAAACAGGTATAGTTTGCAATTCCCAGTCTATCCGCTGAATGCTCAATTCTATGGCCATTGAGATTGAATAATCGTCCAATTGGCAAACGACTGGAGCATCATAAAATATCTATTGAAAATAAGCAATTAAAAACTCAACCGAATAAATTTTCGCTATGAATCGATCTTTAACGCGCGCCCAAGCCAACCTACTACTACTGATTTGCGCTTGCGCATGGGGCTGCGCCTTCGTGCCACAATCCATCGCCGCACCCTATATCGGCGCGCTGACCTTCACCGGTACACGATTTTTGCTCGGCGCATTATTGATCAGCCCACTGGTTTGGATGGAGTGGAAAAGTTTGAAACAAAATGCCGCCGCCCCCAAAATCACAGCTAACGACTGGTGGCAAATCATCCTCATGGGGCTGCTGCTCTGCGCCGGAACCTCATTGCAGCAAATCGGTATGAAATACACCTCGGTCACCAATGCCGGTTTTCTCACCGGTTTGTACGTGCCGCTGGTGCCGCTGCTCGGGCTGATTTTTTATAAACGCAAAGTGCATTGGGTGGTCTGGCCTGCTGCGCTGGGCTGTCTGATCGGTACATGGCTCTTGACCGGCGCGGGCAAAATCGAATTGAACGTCGGCGATCTGTGGGTGCTGGCCACCGTAATTCCATTTACCTTGCATGTTTTGTGGGTCGGCGGTTTGGCCGAGCGTTTGCACGCACCACTACTGGTCGCCTGGGGACAATTCATTGTCTGCGGTGTATTGGCCATGCTGTTTTCGCTGCCCTTAGAAACCTTTGATTGGAACAATCTGTCCAAAGTATTCTGGCCGCTGGCTTACATGATTTTTATTTCCGTCGGTATTGGCTTTACCGGTCAGGTCATTGGTCAGCGTTACGCCCGCCCAGCCGAAGCCGCCATCATTTTATCCGGTGAGACTGTCTTTGCCGCTTTGGCGGGCGCCGTATTTTTGAGCGAACGTTTGAACTGGTATGGCTACTTGGGCGGCGCTTTGATTCTCGCAGGCATTGTGATCGTACAGATTTTGCCCGAACCGAAAAAACCTGCGGTGGCGGAGCCTTTTCAGCTTTAAAAGCTTTGCTTATTTCTCATTGGATGGACCAAAAAAGCCGACTTTCTATGATCTGAAAGTCGGCTTTTTTTACTATAAAAATCAATCGCCGCGCACAAAATTGGTGCGATTTTGCATGTCATTCTATAAATTATGACAAAAGTAAAAAATAGTAATATTTATCATTCAATCCCTATTTTATTAAATATTACTCCTACATAATGTATGAATCATGGTTTTTTATCCTAAATAAAATTTAATTACTTTTTGTCAAAAACTCTTGATTTGCACTATTTTGAGGCATAGAATGTATTTGAGTTTAGTTATGACGTGACTGAGTTAGACGGCGTTAGATTGAGGTTGATAAGATCAATTTTCGGTTTAAGCCAAGTAGTCAAACCACAAGTTTGATCGTCTACTTCAGCTAATGTCATCATTCTCCCTCATTTCAATAATTAGACTTAAGACCGTTACTGATAGCGGTTCACACCAAGCAAATAATAATAAAGCTTTCGGCGCTGAGTCGGTATGAGTAACTTTCCGTTTGAATATAATTACAGGAGAGTATTATGTCTGACAATGGTAGTAGGTTACGCTTAGGCGCACTGACCGCTCTGGTCGTAGGTTCGATGATTGGTGGCGGTATCTTTTCACTTCCTCAAAATATGGCCAAAAGCGCCGGAGCCGGTGCGATTCTGATAGGTTGGGTCATCACTGCAGTCGGCATGCTTATGCTGGCTTTTGTTTTTCAAACCCTTGCAAATAGAAAACCAAATTTGGATAACGGCGTGTATGCCTACGCTAAAGCCGGTTTCGGTAACTATATGGGGTTTTCATCGGCTTGGGGTTACTGGATCAGCGCTTGGATCGGTAACGTCAGCTATTTAGTACTGCTATTTGGCACTTTGGGTTATTTCTTCCCGATTTTTGGCGAGGGTAATACCCTTCCAGCCATTATCGGCGCTTCTCTATTATTGTGGTTCATTCATTATTTGATTTTACGCGGCATTAAAGAAGCTGCATTTATCAATCTGATCACCACCGTTACCAAAGTGGTTCCGCTGATTACGTTCATCGCCCTAGTTGCGGCCGCTTTCAAAATGGATATTTTCACCTCTGATTTTTGGGGCACAGACAATGTGGATCTGGGCAGCGTGATGAATCAGGTCAAAAATATGATGCTGGTGACCGTTTGGGTGTTCATCGGTATTGAAGGTGCGAGCGTCTACTCTGCCCGTGCGGAAAAACGCTCGGATGTGGGTAAAGCCACAGTCATCGGCTTTATCGGCGTGCTGGCGCTGTTGGTTTTGGTCAATATTTTGTCACTGGGCGTGATGAAACAACCTGAATTGGCCGAATTGAAAAACCCTTCTATGGCATATGTGTTGGAACACGTCGTTGGCTCTTGGGGGGCTGCGTTTATTTCCATCGGTTTGATTATCTCTCTGGCTGGTGCTTTGTTGTCATGGACTTTGTTGTGCGCGGAAATTTTGTACTCCGCATCCAAAGACCAAACCATGCCTGCGTTCTTGCATAAAGAAAATACAAACGGCGTACCGGCCAATGCCTTGTGGTTGTCCAACGGTGCGATTCAGTTATTCCTGATCATCACCCTGTTCTCATCCAGCTCATACTTGGATCTACTGTATCTGGCGACCTCTATGATCCTGTTGCCATACTTCTTCTCATCTGCTTATGCCGCCATGATTGCTCTGCGCAAAGACGGATACAAAGGCGTGGAATCACTGAGTTCGAGAGACCTCATCATCGCTCTAATCGCTATTGCTTATAGTCTCTGGCTGATTTATGCCGCGGGTATCAAATATTTGCTGTTATCCGCATTGCTATACGCACCGGGCGCTATCTTGTTCTACAAAGCTCGCCGTGAAAACAATCAAGTTGTTTTCACCAATATTGAAAAATTCATATTTGCAGCCGCAGTGATCGGCGCCCTCATCGCCGCCTATGGTCTGTATAACGGTTCTTTGAGTCTATAAAAATATATCTTACACACAAGGAGTTCATCATGAACAACGGTTACAAATTAGGTGTACATTCAGAAGTCGGAAAATTAAGGAGAGTGCTGGTGTGTTCTCCCGGACTGGCGCACACACGCTTGACCCCTGCCAACTGTGATGATTTATTATTTGACGATGTGCTGTGGGTTAGCCAAGCGAAACGAGACCATTTTGACTTCATTTCAAAAATGCGCGAACGTGGCGTCGAAGTTTTGGAAATGCATCAGATGCTCACCGAAACCGTCTCCGATCCCAAAGCCCTTAAATGGATTTTGGATCGCAAAATCACACCCAATAAAGTCAACATTGCCATTATAGATCAAGTACGAGGCTGGTTGGAAGCCTTGGAACCACAACACATTGCAGAATTCCTCATCGGTGGTGTTTCTGTCAACGACCTGCCACACGAGCTTAGCCTGGATACGCGCAAACTGATCGAAGTTTCACACGGCTCAGTCGGCTTCGTTCTACCTCCTTTACCCAACACGCAATTCACTCGCGACAACACCAGCTGGATTTACGGCGGTGTGACTTTAAACCCAATGTACTGGCCTGCTCGTCGGCAAGAAACCCTGCTGACCGCCGCTATTTATAAATTTCATCCGATGTTCGCCCATGAAGATATTAAAGTTTGGTGGGGTGACCCAGATGAATGCTACGACTCCGCCACACTCGAAGGCGGCGACGTATTCCCTATCGGCAAAGGTGTCGTGCTGATTGGTATGGGCGAGCGTACCTCTACCCAGGCCATTACACAAGTCGCTGCGCGACTATTCAAAGAAGGTGCGGCAGAACATGTCGTCATCGCCGCATTGCCAAAAACACGGTCAGCAATGCATCTGGACACTGTATTTACCTTCTGCGATCGTGACTTGGTCAGCATCTTCCCCGAAGTAGTTAACCAAATTGTGTCATTCTCCCTCCGTCCGGACGAACGCAACCCTTTGGGCATTAGCATTCGTCACGAGGATCGACCATTTGTAGATGTAGTCGCTTCGGCTATGGGCATTCACAAACTACGCGTGGTACAAACGGGCGGCGACGACTACGCCGTTGAACGCGAACAATGGGATGATGGTAACAACGTCTTTGCATTGGAACCAGGTGTCGTTGTCGGTTACGACCGTAACACCTATACCAACACCCTGTTGCGCAAAGCAGGCGTTGAAGTCATCACCATCAGTTCGGCCGAGCTGGGACGCGGACGTGGCGGCGGTCGCTGTATGACCTGTCCGATCATCCGTGATCCGGTGGACTTCTGATCCCACCATCAATCACAACAGCCCACAGACTGAAACCATTCTCTCTGTGGGTGATCAGTAAAATCAAAAAATTCAACGCATCATGAATGCATACCAAATTTAAGGAGCTTAAAATGGGCTTTAACTTACACAACCGCGACCTACTCAGCCTGACTCATCACAGCAACCGTGAATTGCTGTATTTACTTGATCTTGCACGCGATTTGAAACGTGCCAAATACAGCGGAACCGAACGCCAACATCTGCATGGCAAAAACATCGCGCTGATTTTTGAAAAAACCTCTACCCGAACACGCTGTGCATTTGAAGTCGCCGCCTACGATCAAGGTGCCAACGTTACCTACATCGACCCGAACTCATCGCAAATCGGCCACAAAGAAAGCATGAAAGATACCGCGCGCGTATTGGGCAGAATGTACGACGGTATCGAATACCGCGGCTTTGACCAAGACATCGTGCAAGAGCTCGCCGACTACGCTGGCGTGCCGGTATTTAACGGCCTGACCAACGAATTTCACCCAACGCAAATGCTCGCTGACGTACTCACCATGCGCGAACACAGCGACAAACCGTTACACGAAATCAAATACGCCTATCTGGGTGACGCACGCAACAACATGGGTAACTCCCTGCTGCTGGTCGGTGCGAAACTCGGCATGGATGTGCGCATCGCTGCACCAAAATCCTTATGGCCAAGCGAAGAGCTCGTCGCCGCTTGCCGCAAATTCGCAGAGGAAAGCGGCGCGCGCATCATGCTGACCGAAAATCCGCTCGAAGCCGTCAAAGGCGTCGATTTTATTCACACCGACGTTTGGGTCTCCATGGGTGAACCAATTGAAGCTTGGGGCGAACGCATCAACATCCTGTTACCCTATCAGGTCAACACCGCCATGATGAAAGCAGCCAGCAATCCGCGCGTCAAATTCATGCACTGCTTGCCAGCATTCCACAACAGCGAAACCAAAGTCGGTAAACAAATTGCCGAAAAATACCCGAATCTGGCCAATGGCATTGAAGTGACCGAAGACGTCTTTGAATCACCGTACAACATCGCGTTTGAGCAAGCTGAAAACCGCATGCACACGATCAAAGCCGTCTTAGTATCCGCATTGGGCGATGTATAACATATAAAAATAAGGCAGCGTTTGGATCGCAGTATCCGTCCAAACCTGCCAATCACCCCACACAACAGGAGAAATCTTATGCGTATCGTAATCGCTTTGGGTGGTAACGCCCTACTCAGACGCGGCGAAGTCATGAGCGCCGAAAACCAACGGGAAAACGTCCGTATCGCTTCCGAGCAAATGGCACGCGTCGCCCCAGGTAACGAACTCGTCATCGCACACGGCAACGGCCCGCAAGTCGGTCTACTCGCCCTACAAGGCGCCGCTTACAAAGCCGTATCCACCTACCCTCTGGACGTCCTCGGCGCCGAAACCGAAGGCATGATCGGCTACATGATTGAGCAAGAAATGGGCAATCTGCTGCCATTTGAAGTACCGTTCGCCACCATTTTGACCCAAGTCGAAGTGGATCAAGCCGATCCGGCATTCCAACATCCCACCAAACCCATCGGCCCGGTATACAGTAAAGACGAAGCCGAACAACTGGCCGCTGAAAAAGGCTGGCGCATCGCGCCGGACGGTGACAAATTCCGCCGCGTTGTCGCCAGCCCTCGCCCGAAACGGATTTTTGAAATCCGCCCGATTAAATGGCTGCTGGAGCACGGTTCCGTCGTTATCTGTGCCGGTGGCGGTGGGATTCCAACCTGCTACGACGAAAATGGCAAACTGCATGGTGTAGAAGCCGTAATTGACAAAGACTTATGTTCATCACTGCTCGCTCAAGAATTGGAAGCTGATTTGCTGGTAATAGCCACTGATGTGGACGCAGCCTACATTGACTATGGCAAGCCGACGCAAAAAGCCATCGCGCAGGCGCATCCGGATGCGCTACGTCCCATGCCGTTCGCCTCCGGCTCTATGGGACCGAAGGTACAAGCCGCATGCGAATTTGCCGAAAAAACGGGTAAAACCGCCGTCATCGGCTCACTCAGTGACATTGAGGAAATCGTTCGAGGACAAGCCGGTACTCGCGTTAGCACGCAATGCACCGACGTGGTTTATCGTTAATTAACCCTACTTTTCGTACCTCAAAAGGGAAATAAAGAGAAAGGAGCCGATTGGCTCCTTTCTTGCTTTTTGCGTTCTTGCTGCGGTTTTGCTGCAGTTTTGCTGCGTTCTGTCGCATTGCGAAATTTCGAGATCACTTCGCCTGCGGTTTTAAATCCAGCTGATACACGGCAAATCCTGTAGCATCCTGCTCTAAATAGCGAACTGGATACTGCGCTTGTTTGCTGATGAATTGTTTCGCTTTCTCACTTGGCGCTGTTTCAAAACGCACGTCCAGCGGCACTGAGCTGGTGATGGGTGCAATTCGCCAATTGCGCTCTGCCAGAGGTTTGATTTCGCCATTTTTCTGCGATTGCTCGATGATGTAATCGGTCAGGACTTGACGGTTTTCATCCGGCGAAGCGAATACGATATGCGCATCGCCCGTTCCCGCAAATTTACCGCCATTGGCACGGTAATTATTGGTCGCGATCAAGAAAGAGGCATTCGGATCCACGGGTTTACCATTGTAGGTCAAGCCGACAATCCGTCGTGCATCCGGATTGATCTGCTTGCACTCACCGTCGTAGCGCGCCGGCTGCGTCACATCAATCTGATAATTCACACCATCAATGACATCAAAGTTGTACGTTCTGAATCCTTCCCAATTAAACAATGACTGTGGTGCGGCGCTATCCGGTTTGATGCGATTAAACATGCCCGCCGAACACTCCAACCACTCTTTTAGCTGTGTGCCATTAACTTTCACAACCGCCAAAGTATTGGGATACAGGTACAAATCCGCCGAGCTGCGCAGAGTTAAATCGCCCTTATTTACCTCGACATAGCCGCTCGGATCGTTTTTCCGACCACCAACCTTGAATGGTGCCGCTGCGCTCAATACGGGAATTCCCGCCAGATTCGGTATTTTTTGTGCCAGTTTTTCTACATATGATTTTTGCGCCTGATTAACGATTTGTACGGTTGGATCCGGCTGAATCAAGGCCAAAAAACTGTACATATCTTCGGCTGATTTGCCGATCGGCTGCGCGATAAAGGTTCGGGTCTGCTCGTGTACTTGGGCGAGCAGTCGGGTCAGCTGCGGATGATTTTCAACCGTACTTTTTTGTTTTTCATTATCGTAAATCGGACGAACAGCGCCCGTGCCAGAGCTCACTTGCCATTTGCCATTTTGCTGTTTCAAATCCAGATCAATAACGCTGATATGGCTGCCCCAGTTCCCAGCTTCGCTGGCCGGAACGCCTTGAATGGTACCTTTGTTCACGTCCGCACCGCTCAAAGATGAAAAATCTTTACTCGGAAATACGCGATGCGCATGACCAAACACCAACGCATCAATGCCTTTAACTTCCGATAAATGCAGCGCGGCATTTTCCTGACCCTCTTGATACACGCCACCCACCGCACCAGTATGAGCCAGTGCAACGATGACATCCGCACCCTGCTTTTTCAAAATCGGTACGTATTTTTCAGCGGTTTGCTTGATGTCCGATACGTCCAATTTTCCCTTCAAATGACCTTTGTCCCACACCATAATCTGCGGTGGAACAAAACCAATGTAGCCGATTTTGATGGTGTGGCGCACGCCTTGTTTGTCCACCATGTTTTTGGTTTGGATCCAGTATGGTTTGAAACGCGGTTGCTGCGTGCCCGCTTTCACGATATTGCTGCTGATCACAGGAAACTTTGCCCGAGCAAGGGTTCGATCTAAATACGGCAAACCGTAGTTAAATTCATGGTTTCCAAGTGTCGCCACATCATAGCCCATCGTATTCAAAGCCAAAATCGCCGGATGAATCGCGCCAGATTTATCCCCTTTTGCAATTTGATAGTCCGCGATCGGGTTGCCTTGGATCAAGTCGCCATTGTCGACCAAAACACTGTTTTTCACTTCTTGTCGCGCCTGCTCGATCAAGCTGGCCGCTCGCGTGAGACCAAATTTCGGTGCTGGTTGATCCTTGTAGTAATCAAAATCCGTTAAAAAACTATGCACGTCCGTTGTCGCAATAATTCGTAAGGACATCTGCGTATCCGCAGGGTTTCCTGCCCATACCATCGAGGCATTCGCCAAACCCAATGCACACAGCGCCCATCTAAATACCCCTGACTTCATGACACCTCCTCTTTTTATAGACCAGTTATCAACACGCAATCTCGCTCATGGTAGCGCAAACTCTGGGGCAATTCAAACACGCTCAGTCTGTTTATCCACCTGTCACTCTCTCGTTTCACCATAAAAAAAGACAGGGGATTCCCTGCCTTTTTTGACGACGCTCATCAGCCTGCCTCACAGTGCTCGGACGGCTTCCTCTGCCGAAACGTAGGCCAAACCTTGCGCATCCGATACCGCCTTGTAAGTCAGCTTGCCTTTGCAAACATTCAGACCATTGAGCAAATGCGGATCATCAAGCAGCGCTTGTTTGATGCCTTTGTTCGCGATGGCCAGTGCGTATGGCAAGGTCGCGTTGTTCAAGGCATAGGTCGAGGTGCGCGGCACACCACCGGGCATATTCGCCACGCAGTAGTGCACCACGTCATCCACCACATAAGTTGGGTTTTCGTGTGTCGTGGCTTTGGACGTTTCTGCACAACCACCTTGGTCAATTGCGACATCCACAATGACCGAGCCTTTTTTCATTTTTTTCAATAAGGTACGTGGGATTAATTTTGGCGCATTCGCCCCGGGAATTAATACCGTACCGATCACCAAATCCGCCGCCATCACCGCGCTTTCGACCGCGCCGGTAGTAGAAAACAGCGTTTTGATTTGGTTATCAAAAATATCATCTAAATAACGCAGACGATCAATATTACGATCAATCACGGCAACATTTGCGCCCATACCCACCGCCATCTTGGTAGCGTTCAAGCCCGCTACGCCGCCGCCAAGCACCACCACATGCGCCGGCGCCACACCCGGAACGCCACCGAGCAAAATACCCAAACCACCTTCCGGTTTTTGCAACGCATACGCACCGACCTGCACCGCCATACGCCCAGCAACCTCAGACATCGGCGCGAGCAATGGCAGCGTACGATTATCCGCCGTCACCGTTTCATACGCCACGCCGATACAACCTGACTTGAGCAAGCCTTCGGTCTGCTCTGGATCGGGAGCCAAGTGCAAATAAGTGAACAAAATTTGCCCTTCGCGCAGTTGTTCGTACTCCACTTTTTGTGGCTCTTTGACTTTGATAATCATGTCACAGTTGGCAAAAATCTCCGTCGCCGTCGATTTGATCTGCGCCCCCGCCGCTTGATACGCCGCATCATCTGCGCCAATCCCTTGACCTGCATTGGTTTCCACCCAAACCTCATGGCCGTGCACCACCAGTTCCTGCACGTTTTCAGGAATCAATCCGACACGATTTTCGTTATTCTTAATTTCCTTCGGTACACCAATACGCATCATCATCTCCTTTGATGAAATATAAATTTATTTTCGAAATTTTCACCTACATTAAAGAAATTTATATGGTGAAAATTCCTGCGAAGTATACCGATAACAAAATAAATTAATAGAACGATTTTTATAAAAATAAAAAAAATTATGGCATTTTTTACGCCAAACACCGTAAAAACTTCCGATAATTAAAATGGACGCATCGGTCAGTTGAATTTGGTATCATTCTCCCATTAAATCCATATCAGCCATTCATTCGCGCTAGATCGCTGATGAACACAGATCAAAATTATTATTCATACTATGACGCATACACCCCGCATCACCGTAATTGCCGCCATTGCCGGCAATCGCGCGCTCGGCAAAGACAATCAACTGCTCTGGCATCTATCCGAGGACCTCAAATTTTTCAAACGCACCACGCAGAATCATCCGATCATCATGGGGCGTAAAACCTATGATTCCATCGGACGGCCACTGCCGAATCGCACCAATATCGTCGTCTCCAAGCAAATGAAAAACGGTGATATCGCCGGCTGTACCATCGCAAACAATCTCTCAGACGCCATCAAGGCCGCTCATCAAATCGGCAGCGACGAGCTATTTATCATCGGGGGTGCACAGATATACGCGCAAGCTTTGAGTGAAAATTTAGTCGATCGCCTGATACTCACCGAAGTAAAACGCGACTTTGACGCGGATGCCTTTTTCCCAGAAATCAATCCGCAACAATGGCAAGAAATCTGGCGCGAATCGCACCACGATGAGGCCAGCGGTTTGGATTTCGACTTTGTCGATTACCGTAAAATCGAAGCAAAGACGCAGTAATGAATAACATAAAACCCGATCAAAAAACCAAAATCAAGCCCAAAAAGCTCGACAAATCGACGGCTTATGAAGTGCGTCCCGAGCAGTCGGTGGATTTGCTCAAAGCTCTGCATATTCTCACCAACGATGGAAAAATCAATCAAGACTCACGCAGAAAACTCAAACAAATCTATCACTTATTTAACTTTATTAAACCATTACTCGAAGATATTTTGAGTAAAAAAGATACGCTCAGCTTGGTCGATCACGGTGCGGGCAAGTCCTATCTGGGCTTTATCATTTACGATTTGTTTTTCAAACCGCAAAAACTCTCGGCA
>CAYPYQ010000201.1:0-3868 GCA_964414735.1 uncultured Hydromonas sp. | reverse complement strand
AAACGGTGCCGTTCCACAATGCGCGGCTCAATCCGCGCCTGCGCCAGCATGCCAATGAAATTTTGCATGCGTTTGTCCGCGCGATTACTCTCGACGTAGACCTCTTGCACACTGCGTGCCGCCACGCGTAAACGCGCCTGCACCGCATGAAAACCAAACAATAATTTTTGCGCCATGCTTCATTCTTTCTTCAATATGTCGGCATTGTACCGTATTTCAAGTAGGCAACATCGACAAAAGGGATGCGAAACCGTCCGTACACCGAGAATGGTCACCGCCATAAAAAATCGCGGCATCCATAATGGATACCGCGCCAGACACGAAACCTTCATCAAGATTTTGGATTTTATTTCACAGACATCATACCGCAGCATCATGCGCCGATGGTGGCGTATGATCATCCGTCACTTTATCCGAAGGCTTAAGCGTGAAAATATCCACTTCATGCTCGCGTAAAACGCGCCATGCCGCCAAATTCACATCTGAAATCGAGTTCAAACGACCATTTTCCGGATCAACCAGCCACCAGGTAATCTCCAAAATATAACCTTTGTCACTGATGGATGAGAGTAAAACGCGTGGCGGCGGCGTTTCGGCAATCCGTGGCAAAACTTTCACCGCCTGTGCGATTTTGTCCATGATGAACTCCAAATCGATGTCATACATCACCGGAATCTGCGTACTGAGCCAGTTTTTCTTATCATGCAGCGTCCAGTTCACCACATTATTGATCACCAAATTTTCATTCGGCACCAGCACCTCATCACCACTGGGGCCCTCAATCAGAGTATAACGCGCATTGATGGTACGAACAAAACCACGCGTGCCATCCGAAGTACTGATCAAATCGCCAATGCGAATACCACGCTCAAGCAGCATGACAAAGCCCGACACATAGTTACTCGCAATTTTCTGCAAACCCAAACCAATCCCGACGCCGAGCGCACCGCCAAACACCGACAAAATGGTCAAATCAATACCAGAAGCGGGCAAACTGAGCAAAACCGCGATCACCAGCAATAAGCCTTTGACAAACCGAACCAATACCATTCGTGCCGACAAATCGATTTTGACAAATTTATCATTCGGTCGTGTCAATAAGGCATTCTCAACCTCATGCGAAAGCCACTGAACCAGCAGCCACAGCACCACCAGGGTCAACACCAGCGTGAGACCATCCAGTGCCGAAATATTGGCCTTGCCTAAATGCAAACTCCATTTGTCCAAGCGTTTGAGCACGCCATTGAGCTTGCCAATGTAATCCAGAAACATTATGCCCCAGATAAACACCATCGCCAAACGCTCGATCGTCGCACGACCCGCGCCTTCGGGTAACGCACGACGCACCGCATACAGAAAAAAGCGCACCATGAACCATGCAGCGAACATCCACGCCAAAAACTCGAACCACAGCGCGGACAAAGCCTGAGTGTGATATACCTCCATCGCCACATGCGCATACAACCACAGTTGTAATGGGAAAATCATGCGCATCAAGATATTCACCCAGTTCGGTACCTTGTGTTGCAAATCCTTTTTCTGGAAAATATATTTGACCCATTTGCTGAGCGCAAAGGCCAGCAAAACAATACCCACCGTCACCGCGACCGAGGTCGGGGTGATTTGCGCCAGCAGCTGATTCACGCCGTTCACCGTCGGCGTTTGTTTGGCTATACTTTGTTCTATCGCTATCGCCGTCACGCTCATATTCTCTTGGATTCCTTAACTTGACCCTGATTTAATTTTAACTCAACCTGTTATTTCCATACGTTAGGATACCGGATTACCCGCATACGCCACCGACTCCTCCGCGTGTTTGCGCCAGTTATCGACATAGCGTTTGATGGTTGCGGGCGATTGGCGGATGATGACCACGTTTTCAGCATTGCTGCGCTGCGCGCCAAAGGTAAAATTATACGAACCGGTCACCACCGCCGCATTGGCCGTATCATGGTCGAAAATCATGATTTTATTATGCGCATTCTCGTAGCGCGTTTCCAAACGTACCGGAATGCCCGCCTCGTACAGTCGAATCCCGTCCGAGCCTTTGGCATCGCTCATAACTTGTGAATCGAGCAATATCTCTACATTCACACCGCGTTTATGCGCACGGATCAGCGCATTAGCAATCGTATCGTCGGTAAATAAATACGCCTGAACGAGAATATTGCGCTGTGCATTGTTAATCATCGTAATCAGCGTACGCTGAATATTATCCTGTGGACTGAACAGCACCGTGACTTGCGCTGGTGCAGGCGTGGGGGTAGCGGACGAGGTATTTTTGGACGAGGCGGCGATATTCACACTGGGCATCGCATCGTTATTCGCAACCGTAATCGCAGCCTCATGCGGTGTGCCGTCAGCACTGTTGCCATCACGGGCGTACCATTTCGCGCCCGCGGCAAAACCCGCGCCAGCCAGCACCAAACCCATCAGCCAATAACCCGCCGCACTCCAACGCATGCTCAACCCTTTTTACTGTCTTTTTTACCCGATTTTTTACGCAGACACGCCGCGAAAAAACCATCGGTGTGATGCAAATGGGGCAACAATTGTAAATAACCTTCGCGCTCCGCGTCCTCGGCCACGTCAATTTTTTGCGCGGCCAAAACCTCACGCGCCGACACACGCTCAAAATCCGGATGCGCCGCCAAAAACGCATTGACCACATCCTGATTCTCAGCGGGCAATACACTGCACGTCGCATAGACCAGCGTACCGCCATCCTTAACCAAGCGTGACGCGCTGCGCAAAATACTCGCCTGCAACTGAGTCAGTCGCGCCACACTGTCTACGCCATGACGCCATTTCAAATCCGGATTGCGGCGCAAAGTGCCCAAGCCACTGCACGGCGCGTCAACCAATACGCGATCGAATTTACCCGCCAGGCGTTTTACTTTCAGATCATTTTCACTTTCAATCGCTATTGCCTGCACATTCGACAGGCCGCTGCGCGCCAGACGCGGTTTGAGTTTCGCCAGACGATGTGCCGCTACGTCAAACGCGTACAGTCGCCCCGTATTGCGCATCATCGCGCCGATCGCCAGCGTTTTCCCGCCCGCACCCGCGCAAAAATCCGCGACCATTTCGCCGCGCTTCGCGCCGAGCAAATGGGTCAGCAGCTGACTGCCTTCATCCTGCACCTCAATCGCGCCCGAAGTGAATACATCGAGTTTTTGCAACGCCGGTTTATTCAGTAAACGCAAGCCCAGCGGCGCCATCTCGCACGCCATCGAGTCGATGCCTGCGTGTTCAAACGCCTGCACCACTTCCGCCTTATTCTCCTTGATCGTGTTCACGCGGATGTCCAGCGGCGCGGACTGATTCAGTGCTTCGGTCAATTGCAGCGTCTCCTCCTCGCCATATGCCGCGACCAGCGCCTCGAACCATTCATCCGGCAGATTACTGCGCACCGCAACAGGCAGTTGATCCACCGGCGCATTCACTACCTCGCGCAACCACTCGAATTCCTCCTCGGCAATCGCACTTTGCAGGCTCGCCATATCGACGACCTTGTGCGCACCGAGTAATACGAGTCGGCGACCAAGCGCACCTGTGCCCGACTGCGCCAAATGTGAAAACACCCGACGATGGCGCAAAATCGCGTAAATCGTCTCGGCGACGATGTGACGATCGCGCGCACCCAACTCCTTGTGCTCGCGCAAAAAGCTCGAAACCTGCTTGTCCGCCGCCGATTCAAATTGCAACACATCCAGCAGCAATACCTGCGCACACCACAAACATTGCGCCAAGCGTTTGCCCGATTCGCTCGCCGCAGCGATTTTCAGAATGCTCGCACTGGCGTCGGTTTTGCCGCTTTTGCTGGTGCGGGTACGATTACTGGTTCGAGATTGAGATGCCGCATGAT